>RKAN01000109.1 GCA_014845975.1 bacterium
TGAGTTCACGTTCTAAATCTGGTATATATATACATTCTGACAGAAAATTTTCCTTAACATAATGCAATACACTAAAACCTAAAGGCATCTGAACCGTTATCTGTCTTTTTAGTTGTTACGTCCTTATTTTTTATCTTACTTCCAAATAAACAAATCATGATTATTACAAGCACAACGAAAATTAATATAAAATATTTTTTTTCTATTTTCATTTTATCCCCACAATCTAACAATTGCTACAATTGGTCGATAACTTGCATTTGTACTTACTTTAATCCCAGATTTTGGACTAGAAGCATGAACAATGGAATTGTTTCCTAAATATATTGCGACATGGCCATTGTATACTATTAAATCCCCTGCTGCTGCATTATTAATATCAGTTCCTAAGTTTGTTCCATAATTAGCCTGTGCCTTAGAACTATGAGGAATTGAAATTCCAAAATGTTCCATTACTCTCATCGTAAATCCAGAGCAATCGGTACCATCTGTTAAACTGGAGCCACCATAGATATAACGATTTCCCACAAATTGTAATGCATAATTAGCAATATCTACACCTTTTCCACTTCCTGTAACAGTTGTATTTCCAGTAGTAGAATCTGTTGTCACCTCTGATTGATTCTCGTTATAATCTGTTTCTATATAGTCATTTTGTGGTCCTTCACAGGTTTCATTTTCTACTTTGACTGGTTGTCCATTATAATTTGGATGACTACTACTTGTACCATATTTTAAATAAGAAATATATTTGTTAAAACTAATCTGATAATATGTTTTAGTTTGTTTTTTTCCATTTTCTTGACAAGTTTCTTTTACATATTCTGTCTGAGCTTCAGCTAAGGTTTTAATATCACCTATATTTTCATCTAATTTTTTTTTCTTTTTTATGGCGCGGTTTAAACTATTCCAAATAGATGAAACAATATTATCGCTTTCTAGTTCTTCATCGCTTCTATCATAAGTTTCAAAATTATCTGTAGCATTATCATAATAATTGATTGTTTCTAAAATTAAAGCAGTATTGATAGCAACATCATACTTATTTTGATATTCCTCATAAACTGATTTTAATTCTTTTAAAAATTTATATGCTCCTTGTTTTTTACAAGATGATTCATTATGACAATATCCATAGTATTCTAATTCTGCTAAAAGTTCTTCTTCTGACATTTGACCAGTAATAAATTCATTTGTATTTTTTCCTAAATCATCATCAGTATTAAGGCCTCCAACCATTGTAACTAGTAAGATAATTGCAAGTGAAATTATTGCTATTAAAGAAATTAAAATAATCATTTTTTTCTTTTTTAATAAATCTAAAAATGAAAACGATGTTTGAAATGTTGTTTCTGTTTTTTGATTACCACTTATATTATTTTCTACATCTTGATTTGTTTCTTTTTTGAATGAATTTCTTAATAATGGCATCTTAGGTATATTAGAATGTTTATTTAAAGTTTGATTGATTCGATCAGAAGCTGGATTATTAGCTATCTTGTTTCGAGCATTGTTCTTTACAAAGTTGGGAGTTTTTGTTGGAGAAGCAAATCCCCCACCATTTTTTACTGCTTTATCTGCAAATGGTTTTGGAACTCCCATTTTTTGTAAAACTTGACTTCCAGTCTGATCAATATTATGATCTAATTTTTTTCTATTTGATGTTTTTTTATCTGATACAACGGTTGGTTGTTCTAACGAACTAGGTTCATCAATAATTTCTTCTGATTCTTCTTCCAAATCAATAATTTCATCATCCATTGTATCACCACCTAACTATTTTATAGACCTCCGCCACCACCAAATGAATCTAATTCTTGCTCTGTTGCTATAACATTAATACGCATTCTTCTACTTCCACAAACAAATAATGCTTCTCCTTGACTATATCCTTTAATACTCTCTTTTTCATTATCATTTAAATCAATCAATTTAGATAAATCTTCTACTGCTTGTTTTTTAAGTCCCATTACTAAGTAATAAGAGGCATTATCAAAAATAGCTTTTCCTTGGGTAATAACGGAAGGATCACTAAAATCACTTGGCTGTTGTGTAATAATAATTGTTCCAGTATTATACTTTCTAGCACGTCTTTGAATTTGAGCTAAGAAATCTGCTCCAAGGGTATTCTTTCCAGAAAGTAATACATGTGCTTCATCAACTTGAAGAATTGTATTTATATTTTTATTTAATGTTAATCCCCATGCAAATTTTAATATATTAAAGAATAATGCATTTCTAATATTCTCATCAGCATTCATTAATTCTCTAATATTAAATGTAATAAAATTACTGTCTGATCGAATTGTTGTATGACCATCAAAGTAATATCTTAATTCTTTTACAATTGGTCTTACTTTAAGCTCTAGACGTTCCATAACATCTCTTTCTTGTGTTTTTTCTGTCATGGACACTAATCGACCTCTTATTGTTGCGTAAACATCTTTAAATGTTGGATAATCATTTGGTGTAAATTTGGTAAAATCTGTATTAAAATCAACACCAAAGCGACGATATGTTTCTTGAACAACTTCACTAAACATATTTAATACATCTTCTGTAATGCTTGGATCATAGTATTTCATAAAAGCTTTAATACTTTGGAGTGTTCTAGTCAATACTGTATAGCCTAATCCACCTTCTATTTCTTCTTCATCGGCATCCACAATTACTTCTAGTGGATTTACCATTCCGTATTCTCCACCTTTACCTAAATCGATGAAATCTCCACCAAAGCGTTTTGTCATTTCTTCTAGTTCTCCTTCAGGATCTATTAAAACTAGTTGACAATTATTTCTAATATGAGTTCTAAGAATAATTTTAGCAGCAGTCGATTTACCACTACCAGATGTACCTAAAATAATTAAGTTAGCATTATTCCTATTATGTTCTTTTTTGATTTGATACAAGAATTGATTAAATAGAATGACTCCTCCAGAAAAATCAACACCGAGTAATGTAGATAATCCAGGATCTTTAATACTATCAAAAATAAAAGGATACATTGCTGCTAAAGTTGGAGAAGGAATTGGGGTACCAATTCTATCTTCTATATCTTGTCTTTCATAAATTGGCAAGATTGATTTTAGTACTTTTTCTTGTTCAAAACGAAGAGGAATTGCTCTAATTTCCATTGCTTCTAAGTAATTTTTAACTTGAAATTTTTTTGAATTCAATTCTTCTTCTGAGTTTGCTGTAATCATAATATGCATTTGGAAATCATAAATTTTTGATTGTGATGCAGCTAGTTGTTGAATGAATTGTTCTAGGGATTCATAATTTTGTCGAATTCTTTCTTGAGCAGTTCTATCTCTTTCTTCTTGGTAACGTTGTTTTAAATCTGCTATTTCTTTATTTAACATCTTACTGATGGAACTAAAAGGTAATGGAATATGTTTGATTACCACTTTTATTCCAGACATACTTGTTAAAGCTGATAAATATCCTGGTTGAATATATCTAGGATATGAAATAGCCGTTAATATTGTTGCATATTTATCACTAATAACAAAGCTTCCCGCTTTAAATTCAAGGCCTTTTGGCGCTATCTGTGCTTTTATATTCATTATCCAATCACCGTCCCAAATGTTGTAGTTTGCCCACCGTTTAAGAAATTATCTAAAATGATTCTTAAATCATCATTTGTTACTTGATGGGAATTTAATCCTGCACTAGCGAAAGAATTAATTAAATTTCTAATTCTTTTGTTAATCAAATCATCTTTTTTTTCTTTAAACAATAGAAAATATTCTGTATCCACTATATTATTGTTCATAAATAAATTTGCTTTGTTAATATCTTCTAGTATTAATTTTCTTTTAGCTTGATCTTGAACAGAGTTATATAAAAGCTGTAATTGTGATAAAAATACATTTATGTCTACTGGACGATCTGCTGCGATAATCCAAAATTCATAATCTATCATGTTATAAACATTTTTTAAGTTCGCTATAATAGCATTTTGTGTATCATAGTCTGCTATAAAAATGTTTCTTGGCATTATTTTAATGCCTGTTACTTTCTCATTATTATCTAGTATTATCATTCCATTTGTAATACTTTTTACTGGAACGAAGCTCTCATCAGTATATTTACTTTTGATCTTTTTCGCCATCTTTCACACACCAACCTTTCCAAATGAATTTTTGTCTTGTCGTAAGAAATTCCCATAGATCTATCAATACTGTCAAAGTATTATGATAATTTGGTACTGGGAATACTAAAAGTCCTGTAATAAGTGCTGGAAGAATTGCTATGATTGCTACAGCTATTTCTCCAATTGGAAGTATCATCAATAATAGCAATGTAATGCCTATACCTGATCCAAATAAAATTAGATCGAAGGTATAGAACATTCCAAAAATCATCAATGATTTTTTACTATTTGCAGGAATTAAGTAATTATTATCCATTTTTATTCATCCCCTTTTTATTTTTATGGTTTTGGAGGTCCACTCTTTTTATCTTTAATATTTTGTTGTTCTTTTAATTCTTTTTGAGCTGCAATTTTATCTTTTTCTAACTGATTCAATTGATTAACACTAGTTATTAATGCATCTCTGTATGCCCCTTGATAATTATCTTTTACTGACATTGTACCATCTTGGTTCATTGTAATAGCATTGTTAAATTCTATTGGTCCCATTTTAGTTTGTAAGTCTGAGAACGATTTAGTAGCAATTTCGATGTTACGATTAATTCTATCCAATATTTGTTCTTGATCTTTAATAGCTTTCTTTACAGCACTAGTAGTACCAGAATCATTTTTAATTCCTAAGAAATCTGTCATTGTATCTTTTATTCTATCAACTGTGCTATACATTTCTTTGTAGTCTCTACTTTTTGCAGACTTAGTACCAATATCTATAGGATGTAATTTTTGTTGTTCTCCTTGTTTGAACCCTTCAACCATAGCATCTTTAGATTGAACTACACCGCTTACAACAGCTTTTCCAAATCTAAATGCACCATTTGTTTCTAAAGCTTCTCTACGATCTTCTTTATTTTCTTTTTTGATGTCATCGGTTGCTTTTCTTGCCTCATATTTGGCTTTTGCTGCATTATATCTTTCTTCATATTTTTCTGCTCTATCTAAATTCTTATCTGTAGGATTTTGTCCTAATCGTTTATAAGCTAAATCGTATCTTCTTTTTTCTAAATCCATCTTATTTTTGGGAGCATTTTTTAATCTATCAGAAATTGCTTTACCAGTATAGGAAATAGCTCCAATTCCTGCTCCAGCAGCTGCTCCACCAACTCCTAACACTTGTTTTCCAAATAATGCTTGATCACTAATTTTTTTAAATGGATTTAATTGGACTGTTTTATCAATTTTAATTCCAAATATATTTTCAATTAATGGAATTGCTTGTTTAGCAAACATTAAAGCTCCTATTACTAAAAATAACATTACAATTTTTGGATTTTCAGAATTGATTTCAGACATTCTTTGATCAATAATAGGAATCATGTAGATTACTAAGTATAATATTGCTAGTCGTAAAAACAAACTCACCCAAGTAGAAAATACTTGTTTATACCACTTTTTAAATATTCCATCTTTTCCAGATTTTGGATCAATATAAGAAATAATTGGAATAGGAGCAATTATTTCTAAAAAGCCTAATTTTATACTTCGAACAGCAATATCAAAAGCAAAGTTGATTGATAATAATAAAACTAAAATTCCACATGCTGTTGATATAAAGAAACTATAATCAAAAATATATTCCCCCATATTGAAAGCTCCTGTATCAGCATATAGTACTTTTTTACTTAATTTTTGTTTTATTGTTCCAGTACAATATAAATTTTTTTCTTCGGCAGATATATTATTTATTTGATTATCATAAATTTGAAGAAAAGGTCTTAACGTTACTAAAGCAATATATTCTCCATCGCCATTAGTAACCGTCGTAGAATCTCCACAAAGATTTCCATCCATTTGAATTTCTCTTGAAGTTTTTTCTGTAGATGAAGTTCCTAATACTAATCTTGGAATTAATTTATCTTCTAGGATTGCGGATTGAGCACTATATAAAAAATCAAATGCATATGGAACTATGATTACTAAAAACAAAGAAATAATAACATTCTTAATTAAATTTCCAGTTCCCTGCGTTTTATCATTCATTGTATCAGGATTTATCAAATATGTAATTAAAGAGAATGTTACTTTGAAAAGCATAATAACTCCTAAAAAAACATATATTCTATTTGATATTTCACTAATGTTTTCACCAGAAAATATAGAAAGATTGGCTAGTGAATCAATGGTATCATAAACAATTGAAATTAACCAATAAATAAATCTATCTATAGTTCCGATGGTTAGACGGATTAAATCCATTCCTTTACTTGCATCCATTTAACATCCTCCTTTAAAAGACAATCTATCGCATAATATTATAACATAAAAAAAAGCAATATGAAACATTGCTTTAAGAAAAAATACAGAAGATATTATTTTTATCTACGCCATAGCTTTCTAACACACCACTTAAATTAATAATAAAGCTTAATATAACTGGTAAAATCAATATAACAACTCCTATTATCAATCTTTTTACAAATTTTAACCAAGATTCTTTATATACTTTTTCTTCACCACTTAGTAAAACTTTTAGGAAGTCAACGATGCTAAGTCCAATTACTAATACTGGGATTAAATATTTTATTAAGCCATAAATTTGTTTTAATAGTTTTGTTGTTGCAGGTAAATCACTACAAGTTGTTTCTACTTTATCTTGATCTGTTGATTTTGGTGGGCAGAAACTTACCAATCCAAGTTGAAGTTTAATTTCACAATCAGCATTTTCTAGAAATTTTTTTTCTTTTTCAATTAATTGTTCAGAAGCTTTAATATTTGAATTTAAATCTTGTATTCTAGAATCATTTTCAGAAATTCCATCGTTAGCAATTGATTCTTGTAGATTTTTTTTAACTGCATCTGTTATTGTTTCTAAACTTCCAATTTTTTTCTTACATTCTGAGTATTTTGTAATAAATGCATCCTCGTTAGTACATGAGTTATTTTCATAATCAGCAATTAAGTCGCTAATTTTTTTAGACTCTTCCGCAAAATTTTGATACAATGTTTCCCACTTAGAAGTATCTATTCCTACATGACTTCCCTTCAAAGCAACTATAAAAGCATCAGATGAGGAGCCAACCAATTCTTCATTTATATAATAAATATTTTTTTTATACATTTCTTCGGCAACTTTATTCTTTATTGACTCATCACTTGTAGCATATAGAGATACGCTTGTTCCATTATAAAGACCTACCATATAATCTGGACATTTTTTAGTTGCTTTAATTCTTTTAATTTTTTCATCATTACCTTGAGTAAATGCAAAATCTTCAATTGCCATACTATAATTCTTAATAGTTGCACTTTTTTTTGTTTTTTCTTTTCCTTTTTTATAGTAATTCATACTACATTTATAGGTACCTTTTCCAGTATTAAATGTACATTCTGCATAATATTCATAACTTGTGGATGCAGTAACATCGGTATAATTATAATTACATGTTAATTCTTTTGCCTCCACATTATTTATACCAAAGCCTATGAATAAAAAAATAGCTATACACAGATATTTTAAATATTTCTTCATACAATCACTCCATTAATAATTAATTTTATTATAACATAAAAAAAAACAATAATAAATCTTTTATTATTGTTTTCATATTTTATTTTACTTGTCCTTGAACATTTTTTGTACCTTTGCATCCGTCAGACTCTGGTCCATTAACAAAACATGACACACATGACACAGCGGAACGAACACTTGTTGAGTTTTCCGAACTTTCATCGGCCTTTGCTACAAATCCAAATATTACTTGAACTAAAGAAACAATTAAAAATACTAAAACAGCGTAAATAAATCTTTTAATCAATTTCGATTGATTCTCTTTCATTGCTTTATCATCAGAAGCAATAACAGCTTTTCCTAAATCCAACATTCCAAAGAATACTAACGCAACTGGTATAAATATTTTTAATACTGTTACAAAAGTTGAAGTTAAAGTAGGAATAAGATCATCCATTGTTATTCCTCCGCAATTCATTAACACATTTAACATAATTAAAACCTCCTATAAAATGATTGAACTCATTTCTTACATCATATAATATCTTATTTTGTTTATTTTGTCAACTTTTACTTATTAAATAGTCCCAAGATACTAAATTTCTTTTCTTGTTCTGTATCTTGTTGTTTCAAAAAACCTATTTTACATAATAACACATTTAATGAATGAATACTTCTTTCTCTTTCATCCAAAGGTGGCATATTGTAAAAAATCTTTGTACCAGATTCATATTCAAAATCTAATACATCTTTTGGACTAAGTAAACTTTGATTTAAAATAATTTTTTTCCCTTTTAGTCTTTTAAAAGCATTGCTATTGGTTAGCATCAATTTATTTAATTTAATGACAGATGGTTCTACTAAATATAGTACTTCATCGCAAATTTCTTCTGCTTGAGTACTATCATTGACATCAATTAAAATAACATCTTTATCATTATATTTTGCTACCATATTTCCTACTTCAGCGTTGATTGTTGAATACATTTGTTTATCATTAAAATATCTAAAATCACTTTTGTTTACTTCTAATGCAACAACAGTATAATGTTTTTCTAATTGCTTTTTCATCATATAAGTAAGAGTTGTAGCTCCAGACTGTTTTGTTACATTCTTAATTCCTATAATCCTTGTTCCTTGAACGGTATTCTCATATTTTTCTACTACAACTTGTTCTGTAGAAGTTGTATCTAATTGTTGAATATGTGCAACATCACGATAACTATTAGGATTATTATATAAATACATAATTCCTTCTATATTTTTTGTGAAATTGTAAATTCCCATAGAAATTAATTTTGATAAAAAATCACTAGAACTTCCTTCTACTGTATCATCTAAAAGGATGATTACTTTATCCATATCCAAAGAAATAGATAATTTTTGTAATGTTTTTAAATCTCTATAATTTTTTAATGCTGTAATATCTAAAATCATTCTTTGAAAGAAAAAATTTTGAAATTGACTGATAATATCATCTACATCAAATTCTCCATTAAGACGTTTAATTACATCTATATTTAAACTATCTAACATGGATTGATATTTGTTTGCTATAATAACATTCATTTCATTCACCCCTTAGTTAATTCAGTAAATACCTTTGTTTCTCCATAAACTGGGAATTCTAATTTCACTCCAATAATAGGAATTTCAAAATAAATATAAGAAACTACACCATAATAATTTCCTCTATCTGTAGTAAACTTATACAAGCAATAACGGTAAGTAGAGGTTCCTCTTTTATTAATTGGAGATGCATCAGAAAATCTTCCATCTGTTTCGCATGTTTGATTATTACTGATTCGGTATCCAATTTCATTTAATTTACTATTAATTTCATTTTCTACATCCATGTTTAAACCTAAAGATGCCTCAATATCACCGTCGTGATTTTCAATAATATCAATGATTTTATTTTTTACTTTGAAAGCTTTTGTATAAGAAAGAGTTCCTATAAAAATAAATATGAACAATGCAAAAAAAACGATAATAAAATTTAAAACATAAGTTGTTCCTATTGCTTCTCTCATTCGTCCACCACTCTAACTAGAAAATCTAAAATCTCTTTCTGATTCAGAATAAACTGGTATCTTAAATGTACCACCTATAATTGGAATATCAATATATATATATGTCAATACACCATAATTATAATAACGGTTTCCTAAATTAAATTCATATATACAAACAGGATAATCTTTATTCAGGGATGTCATTGCAGACTTACCAGATTTAGTAGGACAATCTGTACTTCCTCTTCGATATCCAATTGTTGATAGTATGTTATTGATTTCTTCGCTGGAAAGACTATTATATCCTTCATATCTTTCTAATTGTTTTTCAATATTACTATTAATCTTAAAAGCTTTCATATAACTTAATGTAGCTGAAAGAAAGCCAAAGGTAATGACTATAAATATAATTATAAAATTATATAAAGGTATACTTCCTATTGCTTCTTTCATATTCTACTCTCCTAAATTAAATGCTTCCACAATCACCACAAGTTTTGCTTTGTGCATCCCAACATTGACCATTATTCATACACTCAGCTTTTTCTTTTGTAGTATTCATCATACCAGTTACGATTGGTGTAGCAATTGCTACAATAGCGGCAATCAAAATAATGGTAACTACAGTCATGTTTGCTTCTCCAGTTGCTTCTTTCATCTTCTCACCACCTTACAATACTTTTATTTACAGTATTAGTATAACACCAATTATAATAATTATCAAATATTATTGATTTTCATTGACATTTTTTTACAAAAATAAAACTACTTTTTTAAGTAGTTTCAAATTTTTAAAAATTCATCATTTGCATCATTGAGAATAATAGTAATACTATAATTCCACCACCAGTTACCATTAACATTTGCATAGTCATATTTTCCATTTTTTCAAGTCTTTCTTTATATTTTTGTTCACGTGCCTTATTTTGTAAAGTTGAAACTGTTCTTGAGAACATTACTAATTGTTCTTGTTTATTTTCTGATGATCCAAGTCCTAAACGATATAATAAACGCATCATACGCATTGAATCTCTAACTGGATACTCTTTTGCGAAATCCATGTAAGGATCAACGGATGAATCACCTTCACCAATTCTTTCAACTAACTTTCTAAGTCCAGGAACAAATATTTCTGGAGCAGTATGTATTGATTTTTGCAAAGCAACTGGAACTGTGTAATGTTGAATTAGAATTTCTAAGCTCTTCAAGTAGTATGGTAACATTTGATCAATTTTATGAAGATTTTTCTTATAATAAGCTTGCAAATTACTATATGGCATTTTAAAAACTAAATAGCCTAATATAAAAGCAAGTAATATGTTAATAAAGTTAGGATCCGATACAACAAATAAGAATACTAAAACAATAATTACTAAAAGTCCGTTTCTAACTCTTTGTCCAAATGCAGCATTAACATCTACATCATTTCCATATTTCACATTTAATAGGAATTTATAATCATCTTCCATTAATGCTCTAAAATATGGTTCTGTATCTCCTATAAATTTTCTTGTATCAATTCTTTTGCTATACTCCATTATAAATAGAATAATCGCTGTTATAATTATAAATTCCATTATTCAGCCCCCACATTCTCATTATAATATTTTTCTCCTCTAAGTAAGAAGAATGTATTGACAATAATAATACCATGTAATAGTACTTTTACAATTAAATTACTATCTAATAAGCTAATATAAGATTCAACTCCTAATAAGAATTGAACTAACATAACCATTAAATATAATACTATACCAAACTGTAAGAATTTTTTATGGAATGCTGCTCTATCCATTCTATCACGATATACATTTTCAACAAGCATATCAATATCTAGGGACATACTTTCTAATGCATCACTTGAATTTTTTGAACCTTCATTTGTAATTTGTAAAAACAATTGATGCATATTTTTGACAATAAAGTAATCATATTTATCATTCATGAAACGAATGGATTCTTCTATAGTACCATTTTCATATGCCATATCAATCATTGTTTTAACATCTGATTTAACAGGATCTTCTAACACACCTGAAGAATATACACCTTCCAAAGCTTTTACAAAACTTTGTGTTGTTGCAAATTCCATAATAGTATTTGTTGTATATACTTGAATTTGTTCAAAGATATATTCACTATAAATTCTTTTACATCTCAAGTATGTTAAATAAGGAATTACAACAATAGATAATAGCGAATAAATTAAAGAAATTACTAGATTATAAAAGTAAAGATAAGAAATAATAGCTGATGCTGAAGCAAATACAACAACTTGAATTGTATATTGTTTTTTTGTATATTCTTGTCCTAAATCTTTTACTTTTTGTCTTATTTCCTTAAATGAATAAGGAGCATATTTATCATATAAAAGGTTAGCTTGTTTTGTTATATATTTATAGATATTATCTCCCGTATTATAGCGATATGCCATCACAAAGATGATAATAAAAGCTATAATTAAAAAAATTATTAGTTCCATAAATTACTCCTCCTTACTCAAAAATAATTTCTTCATTTTGATTTGTATTTGTTGATTCTTCAACATTTGTTTCTTCTACTTTTATAGCATTTTCAGCTAATGTAACTCCCTGTCTATCAAGATAATCAAATAAATATTTAGAAGGTTTATTTCGAATTACATGACCCCCAGTAGTTTTTTGATAAATTGTGTTATATTTTGCTTCATTGTTTTCCGTTACATAAAATTCTGTTACTTCCGCGATTTCACGAACAAAACGATGTGTTACTTTATCTTGATAACCTCGAATATAAACTCCTATTTGAACATATCTGTAAATAGACTTTAAAAATTGGTCAATATCTTGGTTTGTTTCAAGTAAACTATACATACGGTTAGGAATCGATGAAGCTTTATCTGCATGAATTGTTGATAAAATATAATGTCCTGATGAGATTGAGTTACGAACTGCCATAACTGCCTCAGCACTACGAACTTCTGAAAGTAATATCCATTTCGGATTCTGTCTCATACATGTAACTAAAACATCTGTATAAGAAGCAATATTATTTGTTTTCATAGCTACAATATCACGATGTGGAAAAATTCGATCTAAATGAAGTTCTAATGTATCTTCTATTGTAATAATTTTTTCATTTTCTTTTGTTTTAGAAGCTAAATACTTAACAAATTCTGTCTTTCCGGATCCAGTTTCTCCACAAACAATAATATTACAATGTCCTAATACACATTGAACTAAGAAATCATGAATATCTAAGTCCACATATTTTTCTTGTAGTAATTTTTCTTTTTCTAGTCTTATTTTTGCTGGTGTTTTACGGATAACACATGCAATACCATTTCTGGCAATTGAATCGTGAACAAAGTTAAGACGAAGCTCTGTTCCTTCTGCATCTAGGAATGGGTGAGCCATGTTAAATGTCTTACCCATTACATTAGAGCATTGAAAAGCTAATTTTTCCATAAATGCATTGTCAATTCTGGGATTCTCTATTCTAAATAAACCTCTAGATAGTGTTTTTAACCAGATTTGACCACCATTACTATATGAAATATCAGTTATATCATCATTATCTAAATATTGTTTTAAATCCCCAAAGTCAATTTGGGAAAACATATTATCTTCCATATGTTATTAACTTTCTTGATTTGTATTATCTTCTGTATTGTTTGTTATTTCATCATTTGGAACAGTATTAGCATTTATAAAGTCTTTTAAAGTTTGACTACTTACATAAGTTTCTCCTGTTTCTGCACTAATGTTAACGCCATGTGGAACAGGGAATAACTCTGTAGAGAATTCACTCATATAACTTGCTTTTCTAAGTAAAATATTAGTTTCACTATCTAAGCCAAAAATAATATAAGCTGGGGTTCTAGTTTCTTCACTATTTTCAAAAACATTTCTTCCGGCTGAATCTTTAACAGCTAAAATTTTTACATTTTCAATTAATTTTCCAACCATTAATGTTCCATTTTCATTATAAGCTTTCATATAAATGTCAATATAGTTACCTGGGTAAATTGAATTTCCATAAGTTGTTGCCATTGTAACAGGAAAGTTATAAGGAACTTGTCCTTCTTCAAGTTCAACGAAAGCAGCATCTGGAAGTTCGCTCTCTTCTACTACTGTATCTGTATAAAATAAACTTCCTTTTGGAATTACTGTACTTGGTGCTGTATATTTTCCAATAATTTGACTTTTATTTCTTATTACATTGTTTTGTAACACAATTGGTGCTATATCAACATAATCAAGCATATCTGATGTAATTTTAGTTCTTGGTTGAATTGTTTCTGCTGCTACAGGGATATTTGTAACTGGACTAACCATTTTGTTAATTTGGTAACGATAACCAATAAATAATACTAATATAATTAGGAATATTCCTATTACTGTTACTGTATTTTTGTTTTGAAAAAATCTTTTAATTGCTATTATAAAATTATTCATATTTCATCTTCCTCTCTAATATGGAGTTTCTAATATTGCATCTAATTTATTTACAATATCAAACTCAATAATTTCTCCTGTAACATTTGAATTCAACTTAGATGATACTTTAAGACTAACCTTAGGTGGTGTCTCATTTACATCATAAATATCTATTACATAAGTATTTCCTAAGGAAACACTTTCTGCAAACCTTCTTACAAAATTTTCTACAAATTTTTCTCGATTAATTCTAACATTGCCTGTTGATCGATATTCAGCATAATCTACGGAATCGTACATTGCTGATTCTGTTATTTCTTTTAATAAAGCATAATTTTGTTCATCTGTTGAGGTCAGTGTTTGGAAAAAGTAAATAAATGCAATGGAAACAACTCCAAGCATAATAACCATAATTCCCCAGAATGATTCTTTCATTTATTTACCTCCTAACTATTACATGAGTAGAAATTGCTTGCTGTCAGTTTTCCAGCACATGTTCCACTTGTTAACCCAGACGTTGTACTATGAACAAAACTACTAACACAAGCTGTAGAACTATTCTTTTTACAATCTAGATTAAAATCTGCATATTTATTTTTTTGTGATTTATTATATTTTCTTATTTCTTTTATTGTAGCACTATTTAGTGTAAATGTATATAATGGTTGTCTTTGATATACTTTATCACCATCTACTCCTCTGTTATTTAAAATTTTACTTCTAACAACTCTTGTGCTATTCCAGTTAGAACCTGGATATCTTCCTTTCACTGTATCATTAAACATTCCTACAGTTAAGCCTTTTTGATTAACTTTAGAATCTGCATCAAAGCTTGGAAAAGGATTACTTAAAGAAATTGTTCTATAGATAATCTTTACTCCACCTTTAAATGGACAAGTGACATCTTTACAGTATTCGTATGCATCTTGCTCACTAATTCCCTTATTCATCATTGGAATTACGCATGCAGTGATATCCATTCCTTCATTTGATGTTCCTTTTGGACAGTGATATTTTTTTCCACCATTTCCTCCACTACAATATGTATTAGAGCAAGATTCGTAACTTTCTCCACTATTAATGCAGAAGGATAAATCCATAGATGGATCATTTGGACAAGTAATTGGATCACATTTTGCTTCTTCTTCAGTAATTTTTGAATTACAATATAATATTTGTCCATCGGCACAAGTTATTTTTTCTGTATTTTTTGAATTATACTCTTTTATTTTACAATTTAAATTTGTACCTTCTGATTCTGTTCCACTTGGACAGATGCAATCACTTGTTGTTTTTGTCACTTCATAATGACATGTATAATCTTGACTATTTAATTCAGCATCAAACGGAGTTCCACTAATTGAAACATTTAAACTTAAATTATAGTAATAATTTGAATTATCTTTTCCTACTTTAGCATCATAAGAGATTGGCATGTTACTAAAACCAATAGTACTGTAGCTTTTTTGCCCATTTGCATTTGTTGAAAGTGCACCCAAACTACTTACTGATTTATTTGTATACTTATCAACATAGTAGTAATAATTGTCAGCTAAATCATATGTCTTTGTAATGGTTGCTTCAATTTCCCTATTTTGAATAGATGCTGATAATGATAATAAGTTATTAGAATTGATACTAAGTGGGTTTTCTCCTAATTTTGATATATTTGAGGTACATCCCGTACAATTTTGTGAACTAGATGATTCTGTTAAAGTAAAGCTTCCACCATAAGTAGGATCATTGTAGCTAGAACTAAAATCTGCACTAAATCCTAAATCGTTTGTAATGGTTGCTGAAGCGCATGAATTAATATCTCTAATTACACTTTTTGCTCCCTCATATGCTGTTCCATAAGCATTACAATTATCGACTTCTTTTTGTGCTGCATCTTTTTCTTTTTTTGCTTTATCCAAAGCGGTTGAATCACAACTATGACTTGGTACTTTATCAGTTTTACAAGTACATGTTGATGCTGAATATGGATTACATGATGCGACTGTTGAAGAAACTCCATTTACCCATCTTGTACATGTTGTGGAATCACTGTAAGTAATACTCTTAGTACAACTATCATAACTACTTTGTTCCTTATTTAATGTTTCTTCCTTAGTTTTTAAAGTACTTTTTAAATTACTGCATGATGCATTAATATATTCATCTTGATATTTTGAATACTGATTCATTGTTTTCTTAAATCCATTATAGTCTTTTGTTAAAGTACTATTATCCACATAAATATCACAAGTTTTATTTAATGTTAATTGTAATGGATATTTTGATAAATTAGCGTTTATTTTCTTTTGATTATTTGTAATATTATTATTAGGCCAAACAATGTATCTTCCGGCATTTACTGCTCTTGCAATATTGCCAGGATAAGTTTGGGAAAACGATTGTAAACAAAACATTATACAATATTTTCCAGAATTAGAGAATGCTGTGTATTTTCCACTTAAATTATAATTAGATTTTGTATATTTTGCAGTACAAGTTCCACTAGGACTTTCTTTTATATACCCGGAATTACTTTCAGTATTTCCTCCACATGTAGCAAGTGTTCCTATTTTTTCCATAGAGCAAAATTTATTTTCATCTTCATAACATAAACTCTGAACGCAATCATCATAACTTCTGCCAGAATTGACACAGGCTGTTAAATCTATAGATGGATCATTTGGACATGTAAGCACCTCAGAATCACCACCACACAGTTGTTTTACACAATTTGAATAGCTAGTACCAGAATTAACACAAGAAGTCAAGTTAATAGATTTATCATTAGGGCAATATTGTTCATTCTCTTTCGGATTTCCGGGTGTTTTTGTATCACCATACTTAGAAATAATTGCTTGATAGTTTGCTGAACTACCATATTTTTTATATCGATAAAAAGTACCTGACATAGATGACTTTAAAATTGCATTAAAGTTTGCCTTTGCTTGATCCCAAGAGGCATTAATTGGAACATCAAAAGAATATTGTAGCATTCTGGCAATCCAACTTATAATCATAGTACTATTTGTTGATCCTTTACTTTCTACTGCCCAAATTACAGTTTGCGCAATCATTTGGTATCTTTTTCCTGGATGAGCTTCTGCATAATTAAAAGCTTGTTTACTTAGAGGTTTTACTTTATAATTTTTGTCTATAACATATTTAAGCCCACTTCTCATTTTTAAACCAGGGTCTAAGCAAAAAGCCTTATGTCCATCAATTGTAAAACTATAATATGTGTGTGCTTCCGCAATATCTGGAACCTGAATGGAAAAAGGTGATTCATCAAGATTTGTTACTCCATAAGCATACACATTAGAATTCATCATAATTACTGCCAATATTGGAAGACATAATAGTACATTCTTTAATACATTCTTCATAAATCCACCTCCTAAAACAAATCCTGTTTTCTTATACTTTTTCTAATTGTGACAATTCCTGTCAAAATAATAATAGGTAAAATAATATAGTAATAATCTAGATAAAAACTAATGATAGTGTCAAATAAGCTTGTTTGTTTTTCTTCCTCTTTAATTTCCTCTTTTTTTATATTATTTCTATATTTTTCAACATTTTCTTTGAATTCACTGTATGTAATCTTTTTATTTACCCACTTATTACAATATTTGTAATTTTTAATGTTATCACATAATGAATCTGTATAATATGGATTATAGTATGGTAATGTTACATAGTGGGTATAAAGAACTATATTATCACAACCTAGAGACGTAGTATAAACTTCAAATTTAAAGCTTCTTCCTTGACTTAAGTTTGGAATTGTTATTTCACTACCAACATAAGGATAATTTTGCTCCGAATTATACTCTACTAAATAAAAACCTTCTGGTATATTTGAAAAAGTAAGATTAAATTTAGCTTTTGTACCTTCTTCTTTATAATCATAACTAATCGAAATATTTTTTGCTAAAGATTGATAATTAACTTTGTCGGAATCTTTACAAACTGCGCCTTTTATAGAATTAGGAATCAACATAAAAGCGAATATAGATAATATTGCGTATTTATATTTTCTCATCGTATCATCCTTTCTTTTTCATTATAGCATAGATTTTTCAAAAAAAACATTTATTTTAAATGATAAATATATATTTTATTACGAATATTCAACTTAATATCAATTTTGTCAGCATTTTCTAATTCACTTGGAACTTCAATATAAAGATCATTAATAATTGTTTTTTTAGGCTTTACTTTTTTAAATGGAATTGTCATTTCTTTTTTCTCTCCAGATAATTCATATTCTATTTTTCCGAAATAGCTTAAATAATCAAATAAATTTGAAGTTTTTGAAATAGAGTCATTTACAACTTGTCCATTTAATTTTAAAATAATTGTTGGTGTATTATAATCGGTACCAGATTTTAAATATTCTATGGATGCAAAACAATTGTTTTCACTTGTACAGTAATTATACTGAATTGTAAAAATTGAAGAAAGCTCGTAATTTTCAATGACAATGCTTGTATCTTTGATAATGCTATCTTCCAATAATAAATTTTCTCCAAGATTAACCTCTTTTATATTTTTTTCTTCATTTAAACTAGTTGGCGTTATGTCAATTTTAATAATATCGTTATTTGTATCATAATATTTTAAAATCATTTTTTTATCAGAAAAATCAGAAGGAATTTCAAATGTTAATAGATATTTGCTAAATTCATTCGTAATTTCTTGATTCATATAAGTTGTACCTAAATCAAACAAGCGATCTTTATACTTGGTAACTGGATAAAATTTTCTTCCTTCTATATCTAAGTAAAAATTTCCAGTTTTTAATGTTATATTCTTATTATATATA
>RKAN01000085.1 GCA_014845975.1 bacterium
AGTTTCTGACTCTGATATAGAGGGTGTTGTTCATTTTAGTATCTGGCCACTTAAAAAAATAAAATAATTTTCATTTTTACTTGTCAATATTCATAATATAGTGTATATTAATGTTAGTACTTATTTTTGGTTAGAAAACATCTCCGATTTTTATCTAGAAATAAGCGAATCAATCAGAAAGGAGAACAATTATGGCTTTAAGTAAAGAAACAAAAGATCAAATCATTAAAAAATATGCTAGAAAAGCTGGAGATACAGGTTCTGCAGAAGTTCAAGTAGCTATTTTAACAGAAGAGATTAAAGAATTAACTGAACACTTAAAAGAACATAAACATGATTATCATTCAAGAAAAGGTTTACTTAAAAAAGTAGGTCAAAGAAGAAGTATGTTACAATATCTTTACAAAAAAGATGTTACAAGATATCGTGATTTAATTAAGAGTTTAGGACTTAGAAAGTAATTTAGTAGGCACTTATTTTAAGTGTCTTTATTTTGGAAAAATTTAGAAGGAGGCAATATTATGGCAAAAATTGAAGTATCAGAAGCTGCAATGAATGGAATAAAAGATACAAAAAAAGAAAAAATTTCTTATTCAGAAGAATATAAAAAGCTTCAAGAAGAGGCAAATGGAAAAATAGAAGAAAATCACGAATACTATAAAAGAGCTTATCAAAAGGCTAAAAATTTTATATGTGGTAAAAGGAGGTAACAAATGAAAAAAGTTTTCGAATTAAATTTTAGAGGAAGAAAATTAGTAGTAGAACACGGGGAATTAGCAAAACAAGCACATGGAGCGGTTTTAGTTCGTTATGGGGATACGGTTATATTATCTACAGCTGTTGTATCAAATAGTGCGAATATATTGTCAGATTTCTTTCCATTAATGGTTTTATACCAAGAAAAATTATATTCTGTTGGTAAAATTCCAGGTGGTTTTATTAAAAGAGAAGGAAGACCAACTGATGCAGCAACATTGGCAGCACGTATGATTGATCGTCCAATGCGTCCAATGTTTCCTAGTGATTTTAGAAATGAGGTACAGGTTGTTAATACCGTTCTATCCGTTGATAATGACAATTCTCCAGAATTAACGGCTATGTTTGGTTCAAGCTTATGTACTTGTATTTCAAAAATTCCTTTTGATGGTCCAATAGCTGGCGTAAAAGTAGGAAGAGTAAATGGAGAATTTATTATTAATCCAACACCAAGTGAACTAGAACAATCTGATATTGATTTAACAGTTGCAGGAACAAAAGAGGCTATTAACATGGTAGAAGCAGGTTCTAAAGAAGTATCAGAAAGTGATATGTTAGAGGCTTTAATGTTTGGTCATGAAGCAGTAAAAGAATTATGTGAATTCCAAGAAAAAATTATTGAAGAAATTGGCGTAGGAAAAATGGAATACGAAAAATTAGAAATTGAAGAATCATTGAGAACAGATATTTCTAATCTTGCTTCTTTAAAATTAGATCAAGCAATGCGTATTAAAGATAAACAAGAAAAATATGCAGCAATTGATGCAGTAAAAGAGGAAGTTGTTGAAAAATATACCTCATCTAATCAAGATTTAGATAAGGATGAATTAACAATTTTAATCACAAAGGTAAAATTAGTATTAGAAGAAATTGAATATGATATTTTTAGAAATATTACAGTTTCAGAAAAAACAAGAGCAGATGGAAGAAAGATGACAGAAATTAGACCTCTTTCTACAGCTATTGATTTACTTCCTAGAACTCATGGCTCTGCTTTATTTACAAGAGGAGAAACACAAGCTTTAGCTGTTACTACATTAGGAGCTTTAAATGAATATCAAGTATTAGATGGTATTAGTTTAGAAGCAGAAAAGCACTTTATGTTACATTATAATTTCCCAGCATTCTCTGTTGGAGAAACAGGAAGATATGGAAGTCCTGGTAGAAGAGAAATTGGTCATGGTGCTTTAGGTGAAAGATGTTTAAAACAGGTGATGCCAAGTGAAGAGGAATTTCCTTATACAGTTCGTGTTGTATCAGAAATCTTAGAATCTAATGGTTCTTCTAGTCAAGCTACAATTTGTGCTGGGTGTATGAGTTTAATGGCAGCCGGTGTTCCAATTAAGGCACCTGTTGCAGGAATTGCTATGGGATTAATTACTTCCAAAGATGGCAAAGATTATACAATTTTAACAGATATCCAAGGAATGGAAGACCATTTAGGAGATATGGACTTTAAAGTTGGTGGAACAAGAAAAGGAATTTGTTCTTTACAGATGGATATTAAAATTAAAGGAATTACAAAAGAAATTTTAAAAGAGGCATTGGCGCAAGCAAAAGTAGCTCGTTTAGAAATCTTAGATGTTATGGAAGCACAAATTAAAGAACCTCGTAAAGAAGTTTCAAAATATGCTCCAAAAACCATGATCTTTACAATTGAACCTGAAAAGATTAAAGATGTCATTGGTAAAGGTGGAGAGATGATAACTAAAATCATTTGTGAAGCTTCTCACGTTGATATGGTAAACGATGTAAATGCTGTTAAAGTAGACTTAGAAGATGATGGAAGAGTTATCATTTATCACACAGATCAAGATATTATTAATAAAACAGCTGAAATGATTAAAGCAATTGTTCGTGAAGTAGAAACAGATGTTGTTTATCAAGGAATTGTTACAAAAGTAGAAGACTTTGGTTGCTTTGTAGAATTATGGCCAGGTTGTGAAGGACTTGTTCATGTTTCTCAATTGGATACAAAAAGAGTAGAAAAACCTAGTGATATGGTAAAAGTTGGAGATGAAATCTTAGTAAAATCATTAGGTTATGATAAAAAAGGAAGACTTAATTTATCTAGAAAAGAAGTAATAAAAGAAAAAGAGGAAGAGTCAGAAAAGAAAGAAAATTAATTCTTTAAATAGAAGTATAGAACTTGAAAAAAATAATTTATTTTGATACAATAATCACATAAAAGTAAATAATAAAATAGTTTGCTGTTGGTAAAAAATCAAGTTTGCCGAGAGCAAACGGGGGGGGGGTATAAACCCTCTTTTTTTGTTATAAGAAAGGATTGAATGAAGAATGAAGAAAATATTAATAGGATTTATATTAGGAGGAATTGTTTTTACTTTAGGAGGAGTATTAGCTTCGACAATAGTTTCATCAACCAATGTAATTTATCAGGATAAAACGGTAGGAGGAGCTTTAGATGAATTATATAATGATTCATCAAGAGGTAAAGAATTAATTGCTTCAGCTATTAGCAAAAAAGGCATCACAACTACCTCAACAGATACATTTGAGGTAATGGCTAATAATATTAATCAAATTAGTTGTACATTAAGCGATTTATATACAGAAAAAACTTATGTATTACAAACTTTTACTGGATCTCCACAGACTTCAGCTACTAGTTCTATTGATGTAAGTTCAGATTTTCAAATAGCGTCTGTTAAAAGTTATACAAATAATTCTATTTATATTAATAGTGATGGATCAAAAGCCGGTAATGCAGATGTATCAGTATCAATGGTTGGTAATATTTTAAAAGTTACAGCAACTAATGCTAATAATAGTAGATGGTTTAGAGGAAATGTCACAGTAATTGTTCGTGGGTATAATTAAGTAGTAGAAAATACTACTCTTTTTTGTTATAATGAGTTTGGTGATGAGAGTGAAAGTTATTGTAATAGGTGGAGGAGCTTCAGGGCTTGTAGCTGCTATTCATGCTGCTATGAATAATGAAGTTATACTCCTTGAAAAAAATAAAATTTGCGGGAAAAAGATATCGATTACAGGAAATGGAAAATGTAATTTTTTTAATGAAGATTTTTCGTTAAAACATTTTAATAGTAGTGATTTAAAACTTATCCCAAGTTTTGAGAATGCAAAAGAAAAAATATTAACTTTGATGAAACAAATTGGAGTAGAGTATTATGAAAAAAATGGTTATTATTATCCACTTTCTAATCAAGCAACCACAGTACAAAATGCTCTAATAAAAGAAGCGTTAGTAAGAAAAGTAACAATTGTTCAAGACGTAGAAGTAACAAAAATCAAGAAATTAAACCAATTTGAAATAGAAACCAATCAAGGTAATTTTAAAGCTGATAAAGTAATACTTGCGACTGGTTCCAAAGCTTATCCTAAAACAGGATCAGATGGATTTGGATATGAAATTTTAAAAGAAATGGGGCATACCATAATTCCTATAAAACCAGCATTAACTTCTATGGAAACCAATCCATTTTATAAAGAACTATCTGGAGTAAGGACAAATGCTGTTTTGAAATTATATCGTAACGATAATTTATTGAAAGAAGAAACAGGAGAAATTCAATTTACAGATTATGGAGTTAGTGGAATATGTGCGATGAATATCTCTAATCTAGCACAGCCTCATGATCTTTTAAAAATTGACCTTGTTCCAACAATTTTTGACATTATTTCATATTTAGATTTAAAAAATCAGAATGTAAAAAATAGAACGATACAAGAATTACTAGATGGATTATTAAATTATAAAATTGTGAATTTAATTTTAAAATTATCTTCCATTTCTAATCAAGATACATGGCAACAAATTCCTACAGAAAAAAAACAAATATTAGTGAATTACTTAAAAAAACTTTCATTCAATGTAACTGGTTTAAAAGGATTTGAGCGTTCTCAAGTATGTAAAGGAGGACTTTCTTTACAAGAAGTAAGTAGCAATTTTGAATCTAAAAAAATTTCTGGATTATATATTGTTGGAGAACTATTAGATGTTGTCGGAGATTGTGGTGGATATAATTTAGCATTTGCATTTATGACTGGTATGATAGCAGGAGGTTCTATAAAATGATTCGAGTAAGACAAGTAGAAGTATATTTTGAAAACGATAATTTAGAAGAAATAAAAAAACAAACAGCAATAAAATTAAACATTCATTCCAATAAAATTAAAACAATCAAAATTAATAAAAAATCTTTAGATGCTAGAAAAAAACCAAAATTAAAATTTATTTATGAAGTGGATATCGAAACAGATGAGGATTATAAAATATTAAAGCATCATAAAAAAGATGTGATAGAGACCCCTGATGAAAAATACCAATTACAAATAACAGTAACAAAGAAGTTAGAACATCAAATTGTTATTGTTGGATCTGGTCCAGCAGGATTATTTTCTGCTTATATACTAGCTCAAAATGGATATAAGCCCATTATCATAGAACGAGGAGAAAAAGTAGAAGATAGGATAAAATCCGTAGAAGAATTTTGGAAAACAGGAAAATTAAACAAAAATTCGAACGTTCAGTTTGGAGAAGGCGGGGCTGGAACTTTCTCTGATGGAAAATTAAATACTTTAACAAAAGATCCTAACCATAGAATGAAAAAAGTATTTGAAATATTTGTAGAATGTGGAGCTAATCCAGATATTATGTACGATTATAAACCACATATTGGAACAGATGTACTAAGAACAGTAGTTCAAAACATGAGAAATAAAATCATAGAAATGGGTGGAGAGTTTTATTTTGAAACTTGTTTAACAGATATTCATACAAAAGAAAATTGTCTATATGAAATTGAAGTAAATCATAATAGAACGGTTCCTTGTGAAAATTTAATTTTAGCTATTGGCCATAGTGCTAGAGATACTTTTCAAATGTTGTTAGATCATAAATTAAGAATGAGTCCTAAACCATTTGCTGTTGGAATTCGTATTCAACATTTACAAAGTATGATCAATGAAAGCCAATATGGCATGAAAAGTCATCCACTTTTACCACCAGCTAGTTATAAATTAACCTATCAGACAAAGTCTGGTAGAGGTGTATACTCCTTTTGTATGTGTCCTGGAGGTTATGTTGTGAATGCTTCTAGCGAAGAAGGCCTTCTAGCGATTAACGGGATGAGTAATTATCAAAGAGAAAGTGAAAATGCTAATAGTGCGATTGTTGTCAGTGTAAAACCAGAAGACTATGGAAATGGTGTTTTAGATGGATTAAATTTTCAAAGAACTTTAGAACAGCTTGCTTATCAAGAGGGAGATGGATTGATTCCAATTCAAACCTATCAAGATTTTAAAGAAAATAAAATGACAACTAGTTTGAAAAATGTAAAACCTATTTTTAAAGGTAACTATAAATTAGCCAATGTAAATCGTATTTTTCCAAAATACATATCAGATTCTTTAATAGAAGGAATCGAATACTTTGGAACAAAAATAAAAGGTTATAATTCTAGTGATGCAATTATAGCTGGTGTAGAAAGTAGAACTTCTTCTCCTGTTCGTATAGAAAGAAATGAAAATCTAGAATCTAATATAAAAGGAATTTATCCTTGTGGGGAAGGATCTGGATATGCAGGGGGAATTACGACTGCAGCTATGGATGGTATGAAAATAGCAGAGATGATCATTTCTAATTATCAATCGCTTGATGGAAGAAAATAAATATTGATGTAATTTTGTAAAGAATTATTAAAATAATGTAAAATGGATTGTTAAATCATAAATTATTTGATAAGATTAAATTGTCAAAATAAATCATAATATAGTTTGTAAGCGGCAAAAAATCAAGTTTGCCGAAAGCAAACGGGGGGGGGTATAAACCCTCTTTTTTTGTTGTACAGAAAGGATTGAATGAAAATGAAAAAGATAATATTAGGATTTATATTAGGAGTTATAATATCAGGAACAGTTGGAGTACTAGCTTCAACAATAATCTCATCAACTAATGTAACTTACCAAAATAAAACAGTAAAAGAATCCTTAGATGAATTATATTCTAAGGCAACCAAATATAGAGAATATCAAAATGGAGATGTGGTCTATTATAATCCAGTAACGAATAAAAGATGTAGTGCGAAAGAATCAAATAATCAAACAGGAACAAAGACAGGATGTATGAAATGGTATACATTTAATGATGATGGAGCAAATTCATCAACAGTGAATATGATATTAGATCATAATACAACAGCAACAGTAGCTTCGTGGGATAAAAGCAAAACACAAATAACAACAGATACAAAAGACTGGAATAGTAGTTTAAATGCAAGATTAATCACAGCAGATGAAGTAGCTAAAATAACAGGAAATACAAGTTTTAATGGAGTAACTTCGACAAGTGATAGTTGGTTTTATTTCGATAGTAATACAAAAACTCAAACAGCAAAAACCCAAGGAGCAAGTAAATATGCATGGTTATTTGATTACACGAATGATTGTACAAGTAATGGATGTAATGTAGCAGATTCGAGCAATTATGGATATTGGACAATTAGTGCCTGTGCAGGGAGCTTTTCTGCTGCTTGGTATGTGGATAATCGCGGTATCACGGCCGGCCGCAATGTTGGCTATGTTAACTATGGTATTCGTCCAGTAATTACAATATCTAAATCAATTATTCAATAAAAATGAAAATTTACTCAAAAAGAGACAAGAAATTACTTGTCTTTTTTTTATAATAATTATGGTGATGACATGAAAGTTTATTTAGATTATGTTTTTTTCTTAAATTTTTCGTTTGATTTTTTATTGCTTTTAACAGTGTCTATGATACTAAGAAGAAATGTTTCAATAAAAAAAATAATTCTTGGTGCTTTGGTGGGAGGAACTAGTATATTTCTTTTATTTCTACCACTTAGCAATAGTGAATTATTTTTATTTAAAGTAGTAATTAGTATATTAATGGTTTTTGTTACATTTCATTATAAAAATATTAAATACATGATGAAAAATATATCTTACTTATATTTAACTAGTATTTTATTAGGAGGGGCATTATATTTATTAAATATTCAGTTTTCTTATAGTCACGAAGGAATCATATTTTATCATAATGGATTTAGTATTAATTTTATTCTTGTTATCATAACAACTCCAATTATTTTATATACTTATATAAAGCAAACATTGAATTTAAAAAACAACTATGCTGAATTTCATAAAGTTAATATTCAATATCAAAATAAAAGATTAAAATTAAATGCTTTTTTGGATACTGGGAATCGGCTGGTTGATCCAGTTACAAAACTTCCAATCATTATTATAGAAGAACAACAAATCAAAAATATCGAAAACTTTATGTTCGTCCCATATCATACGATATCAGGCTTTAGTATGCTGCGGTGTGTCAAAATTGATGAAATTGAAATTGATGGAAAAATAATTCACAAAAAAACATTATTAGGACTTACCAAAAAAATAAATATGGAGGGAATCGAATGCATTTTAAATCCCTTGTTAATGGAGGAAACAAATGATTAAACGATTGATTTTTAAAATTATTCAAATATTAAAAGATAGTAATAATATGTTTTTTATTGGTAGTACAGATAAATTACCACCACCACTTAGTAAAAGTGAAGAAGTTTTTTATGTAACAAAATCAATAGAAGGAGATGAGTATGCTAGAAGTAAATTAATTGAACATAATTTAAGATTAGTTGTTTTTCTGGCAAAAAAATATGAAAATACTGGAATTGACTTAGAAGACTTAGTGAGTATAGGTACAATCGGATTAATTAAAGGCGTAAATACTTATAAATTAGATAAAAACATAAAACTAGCAACTTATGCATCAAGATGTATTGATAATGAGATATTAATGTTTTTAAGAAAAAATAAAAAAAGAAAAACAGAAGTTAGCTTAGAAGATAGTTTAAGCTTTGATTCAGAAGGAAATGAACTACGATTAGAAGATATTTTAGGAACAGATGATGATATTGTAACAAAAGGAATAGAGGAAGAAAGTGAAAAAAGAATCCTTAGAAATGAAATTTCCAAATTAAATGCTAGAGATAAACAAATTATGACATTACGTTATGGTCTTGGTAAACAAACAGAAATGACTCAAAAAGAAGTGGCTGATTTATTAGGAATTAGTCAGTCTTATATTTCAAGAATTGAAAAAAAAGTAATACGAAGATTGAAGGAACTTATCAAAAATTGACAAGTCTTTTCTTTTATGATAGTATACGAGCTTGAAAAGAGGGGGATATATATGAAAGATATGGTTAAAACCAGTTATGTAAGGGAAAATATAGGTGATACAGAAATTAGTTCTACATATAGAAAACAATTATTTCAAGCTTTAGATCAATCATATCAAGGTTTAAAAGGAACCAAAAAAATTTCATTCAATAACAGAATTACAAGTCAGATTTCAATGTTAGACAGTGTAGAAGAAGAGTATAAAATTGGATTTTTAGAGAAATTAAAGAATCAAGCTTTAAAATTACAAGCAATGATTGATTTTCATTCTACAAAAGAGGGAAGAAGAAGTTGTACGGAATCTTTGAATAGAATTCTTTGTGTAGACTTAATAAAATACAAAGAGAATAAGAAGAGAGCTGCTATTGAGATTGTAAAATATCTTCAATCTATATTAACAAATATGAGTCTATATGATGAAGATAAAATTAGATATGAAATTAATTCCATTGATCGATTGAAAAATTTAATTTTACTTCACTCTATAGAAGAACAAGAAAAAGTATTAGAATGTATGGATGAAATACGTAGCAAATTAGTTAAGACTCTTTTTGAATTAAAAGAACAAGAACATAATCATATAAAAAAAGAATTCCATAACTAGAAAGGATTGGATAGAATTGCAAAAAATAAATCGAGAAAGAAATGTAAAAGAAAATACTAGGGAAGAACAAATGAATGATATTTTTCGTGAACAAATAAAAATTGCAATGGACGAATATTGTGATTATATTCGATTTCAAAAGATAAAACCTATAAAAATTTTCAGTTCTAAAAAAGAGATTGATTTATTAAATCGATTAGAACAATTGCTTTTAAAATTGCAAGCAAAAATAGAATTTAGAACATCCAAAAAGGAAAAAGAACAGTTGAGTCGAACTTTAGATAGAATAATTAGTACTCCTATCAAACCAATTATTACTCATCAAGATAAAATCAACTTTCATGATCAGACTATTCATCATTTAGAAGAAATCATTTTTAGCATTGACAAGTTAGATTTTGAAACAATTCAACAAACTTTAGTTGAAATAGAAATATTAAAAAATAAAATGAATATGATATTAAAAGATACTAGCAATATAAAAACAAGCCTAGAATATTCCGCAAAGGACTTGGAACGTTTATTAAATTTACAAAAAGAAAAATTAGAAGTTCAAAAAAGGTTGACAAAAATTAAATAAAAGTGATATATTATATAAGAATTTTAATTAGAGATTTACTTCGGTAAATCTTTCATTAGAAGAAAAATGAAACACCTGGAAGTGTGTAATGGAGAGGAGGACAAATATGCCTACAATTAATCAATTAGTAAGAAAGAACAGAACAAAGAAAACAAGAAAAAGCAAATCTCCAGTTTTGTCTGTTGGATATAATAGTAGAAAGAAAAAATCTACAAAATTAAATTCACCACAAAAACGTGGAGTTTGTACTCGTGTTGGAACTATGACACCTAAGAAACCAAACTCAGCTTTACGTAAGTATGCTCGTGTTAGATTAAGTAATAACACTGAAGTAACAGCTTATATTGGAGGAGAAGGACATAACCTACAAGAACATAGCGTTGTTCTAATCCGTGGCGGTCGTGTTAAAGACCTTATCGGTGTTCGTTATCACGTAGTTCGTGGTACACTTGATACAAATGGTGTTGACAAAAGACGTCAAGGCCGTAGTAAATATGGTACAAAAAGACCTAAATAATGAAGGGAGGACAAATATATGCGTAAAAGACGTGCTACTAAAAGAGATGTTTTAGCAGATCCAATGTATAACTCAAAATTAGTTACAAAATTAATTAACCAAGTTATGAAAGATGGTAAAAAAGGAACTGCTCAAACAATTTTATACGATGCTTTCAATGTAATCAGTGAAAAAACTGGTAAAGATCCAATGGAAGTATTCGAAGCAGCAATGGAAAATATTAAACCAGCTCTAGAAGTAAAATCTAGAAGAGTTGGTGGAGCAAACTATCAAGTCCCAATTGAAGTAAGAGCAGACCGTAGTCAAGCTTTAGCACTTCGTTGGTTAGTAAATTATTCACGTCTAAGAGGAGGTCATTCAATGGCTGAAAACTTAGCAAACGAAATCATTGATGCATCAGAAGGAACTGGTGGAGCAGTGAAAAAACGTGAAGATACACATAGAATGGCAGAAGCTAATAAAGCATTTGCTCATTATAGATGGTAAGAGAAAGGAAATAAATTATGGCTCGTGAATATAGTTTAGAGAAAACTCGTAATTTTGGTATCATGGCTCATATTGATGCCGGAAAAACAACTATGACAGAACGTATCTTATTCCATACTCATAAAATCCATAAAATTGGAGAAACTCATGATGGAGCTTCTCAAATGGACTGGATGGAACAAGAACAAGAACGTGGAATCACAATCACTTCAGCCGCTACAACTGCCTATTGGAAAGGTCATAGATTAAATATCATTGATACTCCAGGCCACGTAGACTTTACAGTTGAAGTATCTAGATCACTTCGTGTATTAGATGGTGCTGTAGCATTACTTGATTCAAATGCCGGAGTTGAACCACAAACAGAAACTGTTTGGAGACAAGCAGACGAATTTAAAGTTCCTCGTATGATTTTCTGTAACAAAATGGATAAACTAGGAGCAAGTTTTGAAATGTCTTTGAACTCAATCAAAGAAAGACTTGGCGTAAATTATGCTCCAATTGAATGGCCAATTGGTGCTGAAAGTGAATTCAGTGGTATTATCGATTTAGTTACAATGAAGGCTTATCACTATGATGGAAAACAAGAAGAAAATCCAGAAGAAATAGAAATCCCAGCAGACTTAAAAGAAATTGCTGAAGAAAAACGTAATGAATTAATCGAAGCAGTTTCAGAATTTGATGATGCTTTAATGGAAAAATACCTTGAAGGAGAAGAAATTAGTGTAGAAGAAATTAAAGCAGCTATCCGTAAGGGTGTGCTTGAAGTTAAATTCTTCCCAGTAATGTGTGGTACTGCATTAGGAAACAAAGGTACAAAATTATTACTAGATGCTGTAGTTGACTACATGCCAGCTCCAACTGATATTGAATCTATTAAAGGAACAGACTTAGATGGAAAAGAAACTGTAAGACATCCTTCTGATTCTGAACCATTTAGTGCTTTAGCATTTAAAGTTATGACAGATCCTTTTGTTGGTAGACTTACATTCTTTAGAGTTTACTCAGGTCATATTTCTAGTGGATCTTATGTATTAAATGCTACAAAAGGTAAAAAAGAAAGATTAGGACGTATTCTTCAAATGCATGCTAACAATCGTACAGAAATCTCAGAAGTATTTACTGGAGATATTGCAGCTGCAGTTGGATTTAAGGATACAACTACTGGAGATACTCTATGTGATGAAAAGAAACCATGTATCTTAGAATCTATGGAATTCCCAGAACCAGTTATTGAACTTACTGTAGAACCAAAATCAAAAGCTGATCAAGATAAAATGGCAATTGCTTTACAAAAATTATCAGAAGAAGATCCAACTTTTAGAGCTTCTACAAATCATGAAACTGGTCAAACAATTATCGCTGGTATGGGTGAACTTCACCTTGATATCATCGTTGATCGTATGAAAAGAGAATTTGGCGTTGAAGCAAATGTTGGTCAACCTCAAGTATCTTACCGTGAAACACTTACTCAAACAGCTGAATGCGAAGGTAAGTATATTAAACAATCTGGTGGACGTGGACAATACGGACATGTATGGATTAAATTCGAACCAAATCCAGATAAAGGATATGAGTTCGTTGATGCAGTTGTTGGTGGTGTAGTTCCAAGAGAATACATTCCAGTAACTGATAAGGGATTACAAGAAGCAATGAAAACTGGTGTATTAGCCGGATTCCCAATGATTGATGTTAAAGCAACATTATTTGATGGATCATACCATGATGTAGACTCATCAGAAATGGCTTACAAAATCGCTGCTTCAATGGCTTTAAAAGAAGCTAAAAATAAATGTAAACCAATTTTACTAGAACCAATCATGAAAGTTCAAGTAATTGTTCCAGATGAATATCTTGGAAATGTTATGGGAGATATTACATCTCGTCGTGGACGTCCACTTGGTCAAGAATCAAGAGGAAATGCTCTAGCAATTGATGCAATGGTTCCACTTGCAGAAATGTTTGGTTATGTAACTTCTTTAAGATCCAATACACAAGGTAGAGGACAATTTACAATGGTATTTGATCATTATGAAGAAGTACCAAGAAATATTTCCGAAGAAATTATTAAGAAAAACGGCGGAAATAATTAATTCAGTAGAAACTAAGGAAAAATACTTGTATTTTTTCCTTGGTTGATATAAAATAGAATATGTAAAGAAAATAGGAGGAAATTATTATGGCAAAAGCAAAATTTGATCGTTCAAAACCACATGTTAACATTGGTACAATTGGACACGTAGACCATGGTAAAACAACTTTAACTGCTGCAATTTCAAAATGTTTAGCAGGAAAATTTGGTAACGAAGCAGTTGACTTCGCTAACATTGATAAAGCACCAGAAGAAAGAGAACGTGGTATTACAATTAATACTGCACATATTGAATACAGTACTGAACATAGACACTACGCTCACGTAGACTGTCCAGGACATGCTGATTATGTTAAAAACATGATTACAGGTGCTGCTCAAATGGATGGAGCTATCTTAGTTATAGCTGCAACAGATGGCCCTATGGCACAAACTCGTGAACATATCTTATTATCACGTCAAGTTGGTGTACCTCGTATGGTTGTTTTCTTAAACAAATGCGACATGGTTGATGATGAAGAATTATTAGACTTAGTTGAAATGGAAGTTCGTGAATTATTAAACGAATATGGATTCGATGGAGACAATACTCCAATTATTAGAGGATCTGCTCTTAAAGCTCTTGAAGGAGACCCAGCTTGGACTGGTAAAATCGATGAACTTATGGAAGCAGTTGATACTTGGATTGAAACTCCAGAAAGAGATACTGATAAACCTTTCTTAATGCCAATCGAAGACGTATTTACTATCACAGGTCGTGGAACTGTTGTTACAGGACGTGTTGAAAGAGGTATGTTAAAACTTAATGATGAAGTTGAAATCGTTGGTTTAAAAGAAACAAGAAAAACTGTTGTTACAGGAATTGAAATGTTCCGTAAACAATTAGACTATGCTGAATCAGGAGATAATGCCGGAGTATTATTACGTGGTATTGCTCGTGAAGATGTAGAACGTGGTCAAGTATTAGCAAAACCAGGTTCAGTTACTCCACATAAAAAATTCAAAGGTCAAGTTTATGTACTTACTAAAGAAGAAGGTGGACGTCATACTCCATTCTTCACAAACTACAGACCTCAATTCTATTTCCGTACTACAGATGTAACTGGTGTTATTGAATTACCAGAAGGTACTGAAATGGTTATGCCTGGAGATAACATTGAAATGACTGTAGAATTAATCGCTCCAATTGCCTTAGAACAAGGAACTAAGTTCTCTATTCGTGAAGGTGGTAGAACAGTTGGTTCTGGTGTTGTTTCACAAGTTATTGAATAATAAAATTTGGAAGCTTGTTGCTTCCTTTTTTGTTTTTTACTATTGTAATTAAAATTAAAAATTGATATAATTAGGATGTTAATAGATAATAAAATAGTTTGTGAGAGGCAAAAAATCAAGTTTGCCGAAAGCAAACGGGGGGGGGGTACAAACCCTCTTTTTTAGTATGTAGGAAAGGATTGAAAAAATGAAAAAAACAATAATAAAATTCATATTAGGAGGAATTTTATTTGGAACAATAGGAGTTTTGGCATCAACTACAATTTCCTCTAACAATGTAACTTATCAAAATAAAACAGTAAATACGGCACTTGATGAATTATATGATAATGTAAATTTATTAAAAACAAAAGGAGATGCAGAAGCTCCCCAAATATTAACAGGAAAAAAAGCAATTGTAAAAGGAACAGAAATTACCGGAACAATGGCAAATAGAGGAAATTTAAATTGGAATCCAAGTTCAAGTACAACTTATACAGTCCCAGCAGGATATTATAGTGGAGGAACAATAAGTTCATCAAATGCTTATAATATAGGTTATGCAAATGGAAAAGAATCTTCGGCACCAGTATATTTTATACAAAACGGCATTATTGATACGAGTTTATGTTCTATACAACAAGCAGGAAGTGCTAATTATACTGTAGAAAATGGTTATATAAGTGTGTATGCCGTAAATTATAGATATTATATTAATATCATATTAACAGATGTTACAAATATAAACACAATTTATTTAGAAACAAATGTATTATCCAATCTTTCTGGTGGAAGTCCTACTAGACAATTATTAAAATACGATGTATCTTCAGTTTCCGGTTCATATAATATATCAAGCATCTATTTTTATAATACTGGTGGTACACGTTTTAGAATTTATAATTTATATGGAGAATAATGTATATCAATATTATTTAGATAATAAATTGTTTTAAAAAAAAGGTAACAATTACCTTTTTCTTTT
>RKAN01000122.1 GCA_014845975.1 bacterium
TAATATATTTTTTATTTTTTCTTCAAATTCTTCGATAGTTTTTGCTTTATAAACAGCTTTATTCGTCTCATATTCTTCAAATACTGGAATATCTCTTACTAGGGTTGGAATTCTTTCTACTAAAGCTTCTAAAATAGGAATTCCTTCGGTTTCTTCTAGTGTTGGGAATAAATACAAATCACAACTACTATAAGCTTTTTTCAATTCTTCTTGTTCTACATATCCAGCAAATATCAAATTATCCAATTTTGTTTCTACAGCCATTTTAATTTCTTTTGGTACTAATTTTAAATCTAGATATCCAAACCAAATAAATTTGTATTCTGGCATTCTTTTAGCAAGTTCTACAAAATCTAAAATACCTTTTCTTTTTAAATATAAGCCTACTCCAATAATAACTTTATCCTGCTCTTGATAATGGTATTTTTCTCTAAATTCTTTTCTATAAGACGCATTTTTTTCAAAGAATGGTACGTTAATTCCATTTGATATTGCATAAATAGGACGTTTTAAATGATACCCCTCTAATATTCTTTTAGAATACTCTGTAGGAGTAATAATAACATCTCCTAGACGATAACACTTTGATATCCACCATTTAAAAATAGGAGCCACTATATTACTAAATTTAAAGCTATTCATAAAATCCTCTTTTGTAGAATGTGCATGATATACAATTTTTTTTCCCATTTTTCTTGCTTTTTTGGCTAAGAAGTAACTTTTTAATAAGTACCAATTAATGTGAACAATATCACACTCTTTTAAATCTTTAGGATCTAATGAATACTCGATATGATTTTCTTCTAAGGCATTAATTTGATGCTGAACAGCCTTTCCTAGCCCTGATTTACCAACTGTTTTTAACCCCTCTGTATATAATAAAACTTTCATTTAACCACCAAACTCATTATATCATAAATTTACTAAAATAACATCTTCCCCTATTTTTTTTATTTGATCCCATCTTACTTCTAGTTCTGCTGAATTAGAAAATATATTAATTACTTTTATTCTTTGAACTACTAAAGCTTTCATATTTCCAGCTTCATCAATTACTACATCAATGATTTTACCTATTTTTTTCCCATCCTCTGTATTTACAATGTCTTTATTTTGTAAATCTGATAGTCGCATAATACCACCTTAATCCATTATATTCTTACAACATCATTTTTTTGATATTTTCAATTCCACTTTTTTCTAATCTTGATATTTGAGCCTGTGAAATTCCAATTTCTTCCGCTAATTCTAATTGTGTTTTTCCAATGATATATCGAGATAGTAAAATGTATCGTTCTTTTTCTTTTAAATGGTTAATAGCATCTTTTAAAGCTATTTTTGTATCATTGTCATATTTGTCTTTTTTATCTTCTAATTGGTCAGATAAATAAATTGTGTCTCCGCCATCATTATAAATCGGTTCGAACATACTAATCGTTTCTTTCATGGAATCAATAGCGTCACGAACTTCTATTTCATTCAAATTAAGTTCTTTAGAAATTTCACTAATAGAAGGTTCTCTTCCTAATTGATTTGTTAAATCTTCTTTTGCTTTTAAAGCTTTATATGCAATATCTTTCGTACTTCTTGAAATTCGGATACTACTATTATCTCTTAAATATCTTCTAATTTCTCCTAAAATCATAGGAACTGCATAAGTTGAAAATTTTACTTCGTGAGATAAATCGAAATTATCAATTGCTTTAATTAAACCAATGCATCCTACTTGAAATAAATCATCCATATTATCGGTTCTATTATTATATTTTTTTAAAATAGAAAGTACCAATTTTAAATTTCCTTGAATTAATTCTTCCTTCGCAAATTCATCTCCTGATTGATACTTTAAAAATAAATCTGTCATTTCTTCGCTTGTTAAAACTTTAATATCCGCAGTATTCACGTTCGCAATTTCTACTTTGTGACGTGCCATTTAATATCTCCTTTCAATTCTATAATGGTGAAAGATATTTTTTTTATTCAAAATCTTGTCTTTCTAGAATTTTTAAGGTATTATTTTTTAGAGGGATAATATGAATGAACAGGAATTAATTAATTATTATAATAAATTTAACGAAGATAAAAGACTAAATTCTAGACATGGACAAGTAGAATTCATCACTACGATGCATTATATCCATGAATTTTTAAAAGATAAAAAAGAAGCTAAAATTCTTGAAGTTGGAGCCGGTTGTGGAAGATATTCTATTGCTTTAGCGAATGAATCTTATGATGTTACTGCTTTAGAATTAGTAAAACATAATTTAAGAGTCATTGAAAAAAAATCAGACAAAGTACATGCTATTTTAGGAAATGCTATTGATTTATCGAGGTTTAATGAGGAAACTTTCGATATGGTTTTAATGCTAGGTCCAATGTACCATTTGATTTCTAAGAATGAAAAATTAAAAGCCTTAGATGAAGCTAAAAGAGTTCTCAAAAAAGATGGCATTATAATGGTTGCTTATTGTATGAATGAGTATTCTGTTTTAACATATGGATTTAAAGAACAACATATCAAAGAATGTCTTAAGAATAATATGTTAAGTCCTGATTATCATTGTCTTTCTAGAAGTCACGATTTATATAGTGTTGTTAGATTAGAAGATATTAACGAATTGAATCACTTAGTATCGTTAGAAAGAATTAAATTAATTACTCCAGATGGACCAGCCAATTATATGAGAAAAATCTTAAATCAAATGGATGATGAAACTTTTAATGAGTTTTTAAGTTATCATTTTTCTACCTGTGAAAGACAAGATTTAATTGGAGCAGCTGCCCATACTTTAGATATATTAAAAAAGAAATGAATCATCATTTCTTTTATTTTTCTAAAAATTGTTGAACAGCTACTTTTATTTTATCTAATTCGTATCCATAGGCCTGGCAAGTATTCCAACCTAATTTCTGTGCTGACATAATATTATCTTTATCATCATCAATAAATAATATGTCATGAGAATTTATTCCTAGATCATTTTGAACATATTCGTAAATCTCTTTATTTGGTTTTCTCATTCCTATTTCAAATGACAAATAAACTTTATCAAATTTACTTAAATCATATTGTGCATTAATTCTCGTTTTGTCAAATGCTATTAAATTAGATAGTATAGCAATGTTACATGTGTCTTTTAAAAAGTGGGCATATTTTACAACATCTTTATAATATGGAATGTTTTCTAATTCTTTTTCATATGCCCTTTTAAATTCTTTAAAAGGAACATCAATGTTCATATTTTTTTGAATCAATTTTACCCAATCTTTAATAATTTTTTCATTGTTTATTGTGCTGATTCGAATACCTTTTATTTCATTAACCCATCTTTCTAATACTTCTTTCTTTGTCAATTGTGGATTCCACTTTTGAATCATGCGTACTTTCGCATTTTCTATTTCTCTTTTGTTATTTTCGTGGCTTTCTACAACTCCACCCCAATCAAAAATCACAAATTTATTCACTTTTGACTACCTTTTTCTTAGAACTTTTTTTAATAATAGAAAAAATTTTTTTCTCATCTTGCTTTGATATAGGAAATTCTAAAGATATATTATTTTTTTCTAATAAACTACATATTCTATTATAACCTGTTAATCCTACTTTGCGAATAGTAGCAACTTCTTTATGCTTTAATTCAACCAAATCAAAAACATAGGAAATAATTCTATTTTTCTTTTTTAAAATAATTTTGTTAATTCCGTTTTCCAAATAGTCATCATCAATAAATTGATCTAATGGCATTATCAATACATTTAAATGTTCTGCAATTTCTGGATTATCAAATTCTATTTTTTGGTTTAACAAATAATTAATATATTGTTTAAGTTCTTTCAATTCTTCTATATTACAATCTTGTTCTATCATTTTATATAACTTAGATTTTTCTCCTAGATTCATAAATACTCCTTAATAAATTTCTATTTTTTCTCTACGATCTAATTCTTTTTTTAACTCCGGATAAGTAGTAGCCATAGTATATTTTTGAGGTGCACAAAATTTATATTTCGATCTTAATTCTGTTAAAAAAATTGGTTTTTTTAATTCATATAAATGAATAATAGGATATGCATATTGATACTCCCCTAACTGATTAAATTCCTTATTACCAATACCATCGTCTTCTATTTTATTTGGAAAGCAAACAGGACTTCCAACTTCCATAATATATTTTAAACAAGAATTTTCAGATTCATAGACAAACATTGTTTTTAAATCTTTTATAAAATATTTTCGAAACTCATAATTTTTTTCTCCTGATTTTATTAATTTAGTATATTTCGGTTTAATACTAATATAAACTTCTTTCATTAAAACCACCGCTTTCATTATACTATAAAAATGCGAAAAAAGTAAGATTTCTCTTACTTTAAAGATATTTTTTAATTTTATCAAAACTTGAATTATCTTCTAAATTTGTTTTGGACAATGCTTCAAACAATTGTTTTTGCTCTCTAGATAATTTCTTAGGAGTTTCTATATCTAAGATGACATACATATCACCTTTACGGCTACTGTTTACATCACTTACACCTTTTCCTTTTAAACGGTGTTTGTCATTTGATTTAGAACCAGCAGGGATTGTAAGAGATACAGTTCCATATAATGTTGGTACATCTTTTTTAGCACCTAATACAGCATCTGTAATACTGATTGGTAATACTAAATAAATATCATTTTCATCTCTTTGAAATAATGGATGATTTTTAATAGAAAACTCTAAGTAAACATCTCCATTTGGTCCGCCATTTAATCCTGCTTCTCCTTTGCCAGCTAAACGCAAACGGTTTCCATTATCTACTCCGGCAGGTATTTTTACTTCAATTGATTTATTACTTCTAATTCTTCCTGTTCCACGACATTTTGAACATTTGCTCTCAAAAGTAACTCCTCTACCTCCGCATGTTGAACATGTTGTTTTAGTCATAAAAGTTCCAAATAAAGTACTTTGTTGTCTAGATTCTTGTCCTGATCCATGGCAAGTAGGACAAGTTTTTTCACCTGTTCCACCCAATCCGTTACAAGAATCACATTTTTCATTAACGTCTAATTGGATTGTTTTAGAGCAACCGAAGACAGCTTCTTCAAATGTTAAATTAATTCGCATTAAAGAGTCATTACCTTTTCGTGCTCTACTACCTTTACTAGAAGATCTAGAACCAAATCCAAAACCTGATCCAAATAAATCTCCAAAAATATCAGAAAAATCAAAATCACCAAAGTCAAATCCCCCTTGAGCTCCACCATATCCATTATTTTGGAATGCTGCGTGTCCAAATTGATCGTATTGTTTTCTTTTTGACTCATCCGATAATACAGCATAAGCTTCTTGGGCTTCTTTGAATTTTTCTGCTGCATCTGGCTCTTTTGAAACGTCTGGATGATATTTTTTCGCTAATTTACGAAATGCTGATTTAATTTCATCTTGACTTGCTGTTTTAGAAACTCCTAAAACCTCATAATAGTCGCGTTTATTCATACAATTTACTCCTTTCCTGGTATTAGCTATATAATTCTTTTAATTCATCTACTTTTTCTTTAAATACGGCTAAAGCGTCCTCTATAGCTTCTCCAGAAGTGATATCAATGCCTGTTTTTTTCAATATTGCAAGTGGATAATCAGAACCACCGCTTGATAAGAATTCTAAATAGTTTTCTAAGGCACCGTCTTTATGATTTAAAATATCATTTGATATTTTAATCGCACAGGCTAAACCTGTTGCATACTTATAAACATAAAATGAAGTATAAAAATGAGGAATTCTTGCCCATTCATAACGAATTAAATCATCACTAACAACAGAGTTACCATAATATAATTGATTTAATTCATAATAAGTTTTAGAAAATTCTTCTTCTGTTAATGGGATTCCTTGTTCTTCTTTTTCATGCATTATCTTTTCAAATTCTGCAAACATCGTTTGACGATAAATCGTTGTTCTTACTTTTTCTAAGAATTCTGTGATGTATAAAATTTTTTCTTTTTTTGTTTTTGCATGAGATGTCATGTAATGATTTAGTAACATTTCATTTGTTGTAGAAGCAATTTCTGCTAGGAAAATAGGATAATTATGATTACTATAATTTTGATTTTTATCCGAATAATAAGAATGCATTGAATGACCTAATTCATGGGCCATTGTACTAACAGAATCTACTGTATCATTATAGTTCAATAAAAGATATGGATAAGAATCATAACATCCCCAACTATAAGCACCTGATTTTTTACCAATATTTGGATAAATATCGATCCATTTTTGTTGGAATGCTTTTTTCAAATCGTTTATATAGTTTTCTCCAAGTGGTTTTAATGCATCAAAAACCATTTGTTTTCCTTCTTCTAGAGGAATTTTAATATCCAAATCATCTACTAAATCTACGTAAATATCATACATATGGAATTCATCTAAATTTAAAATTTTCTTTTTTAAATCCATGTATTCGTACATAGCGTCTAAGTTTTTATGAACAATTTCAATTAATTTATCATAAACAGAAACATCAATATTATCATAAAATAGACTTTCTTTTAATGGACTTTCAAAATTTCTAACTTTACTACTAAAGAAATTTTCTTTAATATTTCCTTTTAAAGAAGCCGCTAATGTATTTTTTAATCCTTCAAAATAATGATACATATGTTGGAAAGCATTGATTCTAACATTTCTATCTTTACTATTCATGTATTTATTATAATTAGAATTTGTTAATTCAACTTCTTCTCCATTTTCATCTTGAATCATTCCTAAATGAATATCTGAATTATCGATGTTATAGAAGACATCGTCTCCTGTTCCCATAGCATTGCTAGCAAGGGTAATGATTCGTTCTTCTTGTTCTGATAAAGTATGTTCTTTTTGTCTAAACAATTTTTCTAAACTAAATTGATATTGTTTTAATGAATCATTTTCCTCAATATATTTTTTTATTGTTTCATAATCATCTGATAGTATTTCAGGTTCTATAAATGTTAGTCTTTCAGAAATATTTTCTAATAGACTTTCAACTTCCATTTTTAATCCTTGTCTTTTACTATCCGTTGTTTCTACATCACAATTCATATAAGAATAAACAGATAATTGATCGATTAATCTAGATAATTTTTCATCTACTTCATAGAATTTAGCAAAAGTATTACTAGATTCTAAGATATGTCCTTTAAATGTTTCTAATTCACTTGTTAATTCTAATATTTCTTTTTTTATTTCAGGAATTTCTTCTTCTTTTAATAAAGCATTTAAATTCCATTTATATGTTTCTTCTACTTCACTTCTGTTTTTTTCTTTTGCCATATTTTCTCCTTTTTATAGGGATAAAGTTCTAGCATAAACTAGAACTTCTCCAATTATTTTTCTTCGTATTCTGCATCAATTACGTCGTCTTTTTTATCATCTGATTTTGTTTCTTCGGTTGTATCAGCACTTTGGTTTGCTTTAGCAGCTTCTTCATAAACTTTTGTAGCAAATGCCATTGCTGTTTGTTGTAAAGCCTCTTTCTTTGTCTTAATATCATCTAAGTTATTAGATTCTAAAGCATCTTTTAACTCTTTAATTTCTTTTTCAGCTTTTTCTTTATCAGAAGAACTTACTTTATCTCCTAAATCTTTTAGTGATTTTTCAGTTTGATTTACTAATTGTTCTGCTTCATTTTTTAAATCAGCTTCTTCTTTACGTTTTTGATCTGCTTCACGATTAGCTTCTGCTTCTTTTACCATCTTATTGATTTCATCTTCACTTAAGTTTGTAGATGAAGTAATTGTAATAGATTGTTCTTTTCCAGTTCCTAAATCTTTTGCTTTAACATTTACGATACCATTTGCATCGATATCAAATGTTACTTCAATTTGAGGTACTCCTCTTGGAGCAGCCGGAATATTGTTAAGTTGGAAACGACCTAAAGTTTTATTATCACTTGCCATTGGTCTTTCACCTTGTAGAATATGAATATCTACAGCTGGTTGATTATCAGCAGCAGTTGAGAATACTTGTGATTTACTTGTTGGAATTGTTGTATTTCTTGGGATTAATACTGTACAAACATTTCCCATTGTTTCAATACCTAGAGAAAGTGGAGTAACATCTAGAAGTACGATATCTTCTACTTCTCCTGTTAATACACCACCTTGAATAGCAGCTCCCATAGCAACAACTTCATCAGGGTTTACTCCTTTTGATGGTTCTTTTCCTAATTCATTTTTGATTAAATCTACTACTTTTGGAATACGAGTAGATCCACCAACTAATAAGATCTTATCAATATCATTCTTTGTTAAATTAGCATCTTTTAAGGCTTTTCTAACTGGTTCTAAAGTAGAATCTAATAAATCAGAAATTAAGTCTTCAAATTTTGCTCTTGTTAAGTTAACAGATAAATGAAGTGGTCCATTTTCAGATTGTGTAATAAATGGAATAGATACTTCTGTAGAAGACATACCGCTAAGATCTTTCTTTGCTTTTTCAGCAGCATCTTTTACACGTTGCATAGCCATTTTATCACTTGTTAAGTCAATACCATTTTCTTTCTTGAATTCACCAACTAAGTAGTCCATAATTCTTTGATCGAAATCATCTCCACCAAGATGGTTATTACCACTTGTTGACAATACTTCAAATACACCATCACCAAGTTCAAGGATAGATACATCGAATGTACCTCCACCTAGGTCATAAACAAGAACCTTTTCATTTTTATCTTGTTTATCAAGACCGTAAGCTAAAGCTGCAGCAGTTGGTTCGTTAATAATTCTTTCTACTTCTAATCCGGCAATCTTACCAGCATCTTTTGTAGCTTGTCTTTGAGCATCATTGAAGTAAGCAGGAACTGTAATAACAGCTTTTGTTACTTTTTCTCCTAGATAAGCCTCAGCAGTATTTTTTAAATCTGTTAAAATCATAGCAGAAATTTCTTGTGCAGTATAATCTTTTCCATTAACATGTACTTTTTCAGCAGTACCCATTTTTCTTTTAATAGAATATACTACATCTGGATTTGTAATCATTTGGTTTTTAGCTTTAATACCAACGATTGTTTCTCCATTTTTAAAGGCAACTACGGAAGGAGTTGTTCTACTTCCTTCTGGGTTAGCAATTACTTTTGCTTCTCCACCTTCATATACAGCGACACAACTATTTGTTGTACCTAAATCAATACCTATTGTTTTACTCATATATATCACCTTTCCTTATTCACTAACTTTTACCATAGCAGGTCTAATAACTTTATCTTTTAATAAGTAACCTTTTCTTAAGACTTCAATTACTGTACCTGGTTCTAAATCATCACGTTTTTCTGTTAATACAGCTTGATGATAAGCTGGATCAAATGGTTTATTATTTCCATCGATGGCCTTTACATCAAAACGATTTAAAATTGTTACTAAATTTGAATAAATCATTTTAAATCCAGCAAGAAATTTTGATACCTCATCTTCTAAGTTATCATCATCCATTTTAATTGCACTTTCAAAATTGTCGATAATAGGAAGCATTTCAACAATCATATCTTCGTTGCAGAATTTTAACATTCTAGCAATTTCTTCTTCTTTTCTTTTACGATAATTGATTGTTTCTGCTTTATCGCGAAGTGCTTTATCTTGTAATTCTTTAATTTCTTTTTCTAACTCTTTTATTTTTTCATCATGTTTATGTTCTTCATGCTTATGTTCTTTTTCGTGATGTTTGCATTCGCATTTTTCTTGATTCATTTCATGACACTCACACTTTTCATTTTTTTCTTCATGACAATTACAGTGTTCATGATGTTTATGTTCTTTATTATGATGTTCACATTCATGATGTTCTTTATTATATTTTTTTTCTTTTTCTTCCATTGTTTCACCTACTTGTCGTTTTCAATATTTTCTTTAATAAAATTAAGAAGGGTTGTAACTCTACCATATTCCATTCTCTTAGGGCCGATTAAAGCAATTGTTCCTTCTTCTCCCTCGATAGAATATTTTGTTTTTATAATGGCAACATCATCATCAAATTCTGATTCGCTACCAATATAAACATTGATTCCACTTTCATCTTCTTTAATTTTACTGATAAATTCTTTGTCTTCAAACTTATTTAAAATAGATCTAATCTTATCAACATTGTTAAATTCTGGTTGATTTAAGATATTGCTTGGTTTATTTACTTTGATATCACTATCTTCTTTAAATTCTGTAAACACATTATATAAAGCATCATATAGAGCTCTTTGTTGTTTGATACTATCAGCTATTTTAGGTTTTACTTCTACTTCTAATTTTAAACTGACTTCATCAATTGGTGTTCCTACAATAAATTTATTAATTAAATCAACAGTTTGTTTAATTTCAGTAGTAGAAATTTTTTCTTCCAATGATAAGTTCTTACTTTCTACATGTCCTTTATCTGTAACAACAATAGCCACTAAATCAGAACCATTAATAGGAATAACTTCTACTTTACTAATTTTATTCTCATTAGAAGATTTTCCTAAAATGATAGCTGTATAATTGGTAAGTTCTGATACAATTTCCATACTTTTTACAATGGCATCACTTAAATTTAAAGATTTGTTTTTAAATATAGTTTGAAGAGTTAATACATCTTCTCCAGTTAATTCTTTTGGTTGCATAATATAATCGACATAATAACGATATCCTTTTTCACTAGGCACTCTTCCAGATGAGGTGTGTGTTTTTTCTAAAAGTCCTAGTTCTTCTAGATTGCTCATTTCACTTCTTACAGTTGCACTTGAGCAATTCAAAGTGTCACACAACGATTTTGAGCTAACTGGTTTTGCTGTTTTTATATACTCTTCTATGATTAGTTTTAATAATTCACTTTGTCTATTAGTTAACACGTCATCACCTCATTTAGCACTCCTATCTCATTTGTGCTACACTCATTATACTAGTATATGTTAGCATTGTCAATATATGAGTGCTAAAAAATATTTTTTTAAATATAAAACGCGATTCTATCCAAATTAAAGAAACAATGATATAATAGTTTTGTTGGTGATGTTTATGAAAAAAACAATTAGTATTATTTTAGGAAAAATGGCAATTATCGCAGGAAGAATTTTAAAAAGAGGAAGCTCACTACCTGGTGTAATTGCTTTAAAAGTAGATAAAAATATTATGAAAAAAATGAAGTTACCTAGTATTGTAATTGCCGTAACAGGAAGCTCTGGAAAGGGATCCATTTCCTCTATGTTAGCAAAAGTATGTAGAGAATCTAATCTCACGGTTGCTCATAATGCAGTAGGATCTAATTTAAGCCCTGGAATTGCTACTTTATTATTAGAAAATTGCACACTTACTGGAAAAATAAAAAAAGATATCCTAATTTATGAAATTGATGAAAGATATACAAAATTTGTTTTTAAAGATGTTAAACCGAATATTGTAGTGATTTCTAATATTACAAGAGATCAACCTCCAAGACAAGGACATTTTGATTTCGTTTTTCATGAAATTGATCAAGCTTTAACAGATGATATGCATTTAATCTTAAATGGCGATGATCCTTACACTAGAAAATTTACCTTCCATCACAAGTGTGAAGTTACTTACTACGGAATCAATCAAAATAAATATTCTTATCAAACAAATAAATTTCAGAATTTAAATTTAAATTATTGCCCAAAATGTGGAAATTTATTACTTTATCATTATTATAACTTTGAAAATACAGGTGATTATTATTGTTCAAAATGTAATTTTAAACGTCCTAAGTTAAAAGATGCTTGTACTTCTATTTCCTATGATAGAAATGAAATAACAATTAATAATGAATATTCTTTATTAGTTCCAGCATCTATTCTTTATACAATTTATAATTCTATGGCAGTTTTTACAACAGCAACTCACATTGGATTAGACGGCACTAAAGTTTCTCATATTATTTCCACCATTTCTAAAAATAAAAAACTATTAGACACTTTTTGTTACCAAGATCGTAATATAATAGTTTTAAATAATAAAAATGAAAATAGCTCTACATTTAATCAATCGCTATTATATGTCACAAGGTTTAAGGAAGAAAAAACAATTATTATTGGCTGGAAAGAAATTAGTAGACGATATAATTTTGATGATTTATCTTGGTTATATGATATTGATTTTGAACTATTAAAGAAAACAAAAGTAGAAAAAATTATCTGTGCAGGGATACATCGATACGATATTGCAGTTCGTTTGAAATTAGCAGGAATTGATGAAAAGAAAATTGTTATTTTCGAGTCTCTAAAAGATGCTACAGATTATATTAAATTAAAAACAAAAACAAATGTTTATGGGATTTTAAATTTTGATTATGTAAAACCATTCCATGAATTTATGCAAGGATGTGATTAGTATGACTATAACAATTACCCACCTTTATTATGATTTATTAAATCTTTATGGTGAGTCAGGAAATGTAAAGGCTTTAAAAAACTATTTGGAATCCATAGGAATTAAAGTAAAAATACAATTTATCACAATTTCTGATGAAATTAATTTGTCCAACACAGATTTTGTTTATATTGGCTCCGGAACAGAGCAAAATCAATTCATTGTCTTAAAACATATGATAAAATATAAAGATGAAATTAAAAATTATATTGATCAAAATGGATATTTTTTAGCTACTGGAAATTCTATTGAATTATTTGGAACCTTTATAGAAGATGACAAAAAAATAAAATGCTTGGAACTATTTAGTTTTGCCACATATAATGAAGGATTTCGAATTGTAGATGAAGCTTTATTCAAAACAAATTTAATTTCAGATTATATTCTAGGATTTAGAAATAGTACTAGAGTAATGAAAAATATTGAAGAAACTCCTCTATTTGAAGTAATAAAAGGTACAGGAAGTTATCCAAAAAGTACTACAGAAGGAATTGTATTTAAAAATTTCTATGGGACTTATTTAATTGGACCACTACTTGCTAGAAATCCAAGGCTATTAGTTTTTATGGCAAATCATTTAATAAAAAGTAAAAATCCTAATTTAAAAATTAAAAAAGGAAATTTAAAATTAGAAATCAAGGCATATAAAACATTTTTGGATAATTATTATAATGAATATGTAAAAAAGGCTTAAATTAAGCCTTTTTATTATGAAATAATATTTTTTGGAATTGTAATAACGTGTCGAACACCATCTCCAGAAGTATTCAAGAAGCATCATAAATTGACATCAAAATTCATATCGCACAAAAAACAGCTTTTTATTGAGAATATTTATTTAATCTACTGTACTTTTTTTTACAAAATAAGCTATAAATTGATAAGTTGGTTGCTTTTTTTGAGAGTAAGAAAAAGCGAAAAATATTAGGGTTGGAGTTTCCCATATTTTAGTCTGATCTGGAGAAAAATAAACACTATACATAGAATCTACTTCAACAGATATGTTACGACAAAAAATGTAATAATTATCAATAATATCTTGAACAGTATCCCCAGAAATCCCATAAGACTTAACAGTTTCTAGAGGAATGCCTACTCTTTCCCAATCCAATAAAGCAGCTACTCTACCAGAAAATGGAATCGTAATAACTTCAACAGTAGACGATATTATTTGATCAATATTCTTAGCCATTGTTTCATAAGTGTCTGATGATGTTGTAGTAATTCCTTTATTTGTAATTGCAGCCGCTACTAATTCTTTTCCTGTTATGGCTTCATTATATAATTCATCTAAAGCTATATTTACTGTTTTATTTTGATTCGTTACATTAGTTGATGATATTATTGTTGAAGCTAATACTCCTATTGTTCCTGATATTATAACTCCTATTATAACTCCTATTATGATTCCTATTATCATTTTTTTCATTTTATCAATTCTTTCTTATAACACAAAAAAGAGGGTTTATAC
>RKAN01000062.1 GCA_014845975.1 bacterium
ATGTATGGGGAAGTAAATGTGGTAGAAGTTTCACAAAATAATCATTGTAAATAGCTATTTTGAAGTGTATAATGTTAAGTTGTATGTGGGGTGATGATCATGAAAAAAATAGTAGATATTAGAGACATAGCTTTAAAAGATGGATTCAAAATTTATATCCAAACATTCACAAGAAATGAAAATTTAATTGGTTATGTTTGGGTAGAAAACATAAATTTTGATAAAAGAATTGTAATAGATGAAAATATTTTAAATGAAATGGGATTAGAAAGTGAATATTATTTTCGATATTATATTGCTTTAGCTCTTTCTTACTTTAAAATTGCTAATGTAAAAGAAAATTATTATAAACAAATTAAAAGTAATATTCATGATATAGAAGTAGAAGATTTAGCAAAAAAAATGTTAATTCCAGAAAAGGAATTTAATAAATATTCAAAGAAGTATAATAAGGATATTGTAAAACTAATGAATCATTTTAAGGTTCCTAGTACTTTAATTGAAGAAATTTTAAATGATAAGAAAAAAGGTAAAGTGAAAACATTAAAGAAATGATTTGACAATCAAATTTGAATAGTGTATAAGTATTTTAGAAAAGTGAGCGTGAATTATGACGAAATTAGTAATCGTGGAATCTCCAGCTAAAACAAAATCAATAGGAAAATATTTAGGAAATGATTATTTAGTTGTTTCTTCTAAAGGCCATATTAGAGATCTTTCTACAAGAGGAAAATTTGGCTTTGGAGTGGATATTGAGAATCATTTTAAACCAGATTATGTGACAATTAAAGGAAAAAAGAAAGTAATTGATGAATTAAAAAAAGATGTCAAAAAAACAGATTTTGTCTATCTTGCTACCGATCCCGACCGTGAAGGAGAGGCTATTTCATGGCATTTATTTGATGTGTTAGGGTTAAAAGAAAATGAGTATGATCGAATTGTATTTAATGAAATTACGAAAAATGCAGTAGTAGATTCTTTAAATCATGCTCGTAAAATTGATCAAAATTTAGTAAATTCTCAAGAAACAAGAAGAATACTAGATCGTATTATTGGATTCCGTTTAAGTAAATTGGTTCAAAATAAAACAAGTGGTACTAGTGCAGGAAGAGTGCAATCTGTTGCTTTAAAACTTGTTGTGGACCGTGAAAGAGAAATTGAAGCATTTAATCCAGAAGAATATTGGACGATAAAAGCAATTTTTAATGATTTCGAAGCGGATTTGTTCCGTTATAAAGATGCAGATATAAAACCTAAAACAGAAGTAGAAACTGATAAGATTTTAGACAGTTTATCAAATTCTTTTCTAATTGAATCTATAGATAAGAAAGGAAAAAAGAAAAATTCAAAACCACCTTTTATAACAAGTACTTTACAACAGGCAGCTTCTAATCTTTTAAATATGAATGCAAAAAAGACAATGAGTGTTGCTCAAAAGTTATATGAAGGAATCGAATTAGAAGATGAAACTGTTGGTTTAATAACTTACATGCGTACAGATTCTATTCGTTTATCAAATGATTTCATTAAGGAAACAACTTCTTATATAGAAGGAAAATATGGAAAAGAGTACGTTGGATCTGTTAAAATTAGCAAAAAAACAGAAAATGTTCAAGATGCCCATGAAGCAATTCGTCCAACTAGTATTCAAAGAGATCCAATTAGTGTTAAAAAATATTTAACAAATGATGAGTTTAAATTATATAGTTTAATTTATGCGAGAGCACTTGCTTCTTTAATGGCTTCTGCGGATACATTAAATACAACGGTTATATTAGATAATCATGATTATAAATTTAAAACCACAGGTCAGATTATTACATTTGATGGATATTTAAAAGTATATCGTGCTTATGAATCCGCAAAAGATGATGTATTACCACCTTTTGATACCTATAAATCAAATGTTATTGTTTCTAATTCAATTGAAAAGGAACAACATTTTACACAACCTCCAGCTCGCTATACAGAAGCAAAACTGATAGAAGCAATGGAAAAATTAGGAATAGGTCGTCCAAGTACTTATGCAACGATTATGGATAATATTAAATCTAGAGGATATGTCAATGTTATTGATAAAAAGTTTAATCCTACAGAAATTGGTGTAGAGGTAACGGATAAGTTACAAAGTTGTTTTTCCGATATTATCAATGTTGAATATACTGCCAATATGGAAAATGAATTAGATGAAATAGCAGAAGGAAAACTTGTTTGGTATGATACATTAGAGGAATTCTATAAAGAATTTGAGCCTGCTTTAGAGGAAGCTTTTGATAAATTAGAAAAGAAAGAGCCTGAAAAGGTAGGAGAAGACTGCCCAAATTGTGGTCATCCTTTGGTAAAAAGAAAAGGAAGATATGGGGAATTTATAGCCTGTAGTAATTTTCCAGAGTGCAAATACATTAAAATGGATGAATCTAAAATTGTAGAAATCTGTAACTGTCCAAATTGTGAAGGAAAAATAGTAGAAAAAAAATCTAAAAGAGGAAAGGTGTTTTATGGCTGCAATAACTATCCAACTTGTAAGACTGCTTATTGGGATAAGCCAACAGGAGAGAAGTGCCCAAATTGTGGTAGTATGTTGACAGAAAAGAAAGATAAAATAAAATGCTCTCAATGTGATTATGAAAAATAAATTTTGGTTGAGAGAAAAGTAAATGAATTTTATTGAATCGTTACCTTTTAATAAAAATGTATTATATTCAGACGCATATAGTTATAACGGAGAATCTCAAAAAATTTATTTTCAAAAGTCTGTTTACAAAGGAAGAACACAATATTTTTTTAAATCTTTCTTACAAAAAGGAGATATTCAAGATTGCCAAGGTTATATGTATTTTTACTTAGATGCAGAACAAAAGACAAGTGATTATATAGGAACCTATGTAAAAGAAGAATATCGTAGTACTGGAATTGCCTCATTTTTAGTAGCCAATTGGATTCAATTTTGTCTCAATTATGGTTATCATTTTTTGGAAACAAATAAAGCTCAAAGAAAACCTTTTTTAATTTATTTGCTAAAGACGTATGGATTTGAAATATTGGGAGAAAATGTTTATCAAAATTCTAAAAATGTAATTCACATTTGTCAAAGTAAAAATGACCTTCAAAAATATTTAATATTCGAAAACAAAAAACAGGAACAGTACTTTATGAACGGAAAAATTGCGAAAGAAGATAATTATGTAGCAATTGATTCTATTACAGAGAATTTTAGATATTTAGATAGTTTGATTTTATCTAGAATTTATAATTTAGAAGATGAATATCGTGCAAATGAAAAATCATCTCTTGTTTTGAAAAGAAATAGAAAATAAATATTGAAATCAAAAGAAAATAACCTTTTGATTTTTTTGTTTGTCAATATTTAAAACTTTAAATAAATTGATAAAAAATGAAAATTTGACAAAATAAAAAAAACAATTATAATAAACAACAATTCAATTCAATATTTGTTTTGAAAAAAAGAGGGGGTTAGTAGAGTGAATGAAAAACAAGATTTAAAAATCTTATTAGGTTTTCATAAAAATGATTTTGTAATTATTGATTTAAGTAAAGAAGATTATCTAATTGGATTAATGCCATATTTAGATGAAAACATTAAAATGATGGCATTTAAAACAAAAATGTTAGAAAATCAGGTGAAAGAATATCATTTAGAAAATAAAGTTTATTTTTTAGAGGATAATGAAGATTATTTTAAAATATCAAATTTAGGAATTGTTACGGATTCTAGTGACGAAGAATATTTAAAAAAGGCAATGTCTCTACAAATACCATTGTTAGCTTTAAATTGTAAAAATAAACAACAATTTATTAAAAATGATGTAACAGGTTACGTTATAAATAGTCAAAATGAAATGATTAATATGATACATTTTTTAAAAAATAATAAAAAATATAATTATAATTTAGGAATGAATAGTTATTATTATTTAGAAAATAGTATCACACAAGTTTAAAAGGGGGATTATTATGGAAGAAAGAGAATTAGATTTTTCCGATGTTTTGTCGGCAATTAGAAAATGGTTTTTATTAATTTTATTATTTATTATTTTAGGAGGTTCAGCATCAGCTTTTTATAATTATGGTGCTCCTATTCGTTATCAAAGTACAACAACATTATATGTGCAACCACAGGTTACAGCTAGTGAAGTAGATTATCAAGGAATTTTAACCAATCAAAGAATGGTTAAAACTTACGTCCAAATTATGAAAAGTCGTAAAGTGATTGAAAAAGTAATTGAAAAATTAGAATTAAATCAAACTTATGATGAATTTTTAAATAACACTTCCATTACTTCATCTGATGATACACAAATGATTTCTATTTCAGTAAAAAGTGTAGATAAAGAATCTGCTGCTTTGATTGCTAACACTTTTGCTAGTACATTTATAGAAGAAATTAAAGAATCTATGAATATTACTAATATTGTAGTAGTAGATGAAGCTGTAGTAAACTCTAATCCGGTAGAACCAAGAATTGTTTATAATTATGCAATTGGAATTGGACTTGGTGCAATTATAGGACTTATTTTGGCTTTTCTTCTAGATTCTATGGATAATAAAATTAAAAATCATGAAGATGTGAAGAAATTTTTAAAGATAAAAACACTAGGAGTTGTTCCTGATCACTCTATTGATGCAGAAATTAAGAATAAAAAGAAAGTATATGTGAAACCAAACGAAATTGATATTAAAATTTTAACAGATCCAACTAGTGTTGTATCAGAATCCATGCGTATGATTCGTACAAATTTAAATTTTATGGATTTAAAATTAATTAATATTATTTCCACTTTACCAAGTGAAGGAAAATCAGAAGTAGTAACAAATTTAGCAGCAGCTTTCGCACTTCTAGATAAAAAAGTATTAGTAATGGATTGTGATCTTAGAAAGCCAAAGATTCATAAAAATTTCGGCTTATTTAGAAAAAATGGAGTTTCTGATATTGTTTTATCAAAAGGAACCGTAGATTACAAAACAGCTATTCAAAAATTTGAAAGTAAAAACGTAACAATCGATGTATTAACGGCTGGTAGTAAAATATCAAACCCGTCAGAATTAATTAACAGTGAACATTTCGCAAATCTTTTAAAACAAGTAAAAGAAGATTATGATTTAGTATTAGTAGATTGTCCACCAATTTCTTCGTTAACAGATGGAGTATTAGTTTCTAAATTAGCAGATGGTACAGTTTATGTAATAGAATCTGATCGAATTGATAAGCCTATCATTCAAGAATGTATTGAGGAATTACAAAATAATAAGGCCTTTATTTTAGGTGCTATTTTAACAAAAGTAAATGTTAAAACACAGAAAAAACTATATGGATATAAATACGACTACTATTATTCGAATTATCACAATTAATGATTGATATTCATACGCATTTATTATTTGATGTAGATGATGGTTCTAAGTCATTAGAACAGTCTATCCAATATTTAAAAGAAATCAAAAAGATAGGAATGAATAAAGTAGTTTGTACACCTCATATAAAATTTGGAACTCGTGAGAAAGCTTTAAAAATCGTAAATAATTTTAAAATTTTAAGAGAAGAAGCTAAAAAATATGATATAGAGCTTTTTCTAGGAAATGAAATTATGTATTCCAATGAAACAGTAGAATTATTAAATCACAAAAAAATCACAACAATTCAACATTCTAAATACGTTTTAGTAGAATTTAAAAGAAATGAAAATATGGCATTTGATCAAGTATTATCGTTTTTAGAAGGATTAGTTGAAAACGGATATTATCCTATTTTAGCTCATCCTGAGTTATATATATATTATCGAGATATTGATAAAATGAAGAAAATTAAAGAAACTGGAACAATGTTACAAATTGATGCTACTAGTTTATTTCAAAAAACAAGCAATCATAAAATCAAAAAATTCACAAAAAAATTATTTTCTGAACGTTTAGTTGATATTGTAGCCAGTGATTCTCATTGTACAAAACAAAGAAATTTTAAAATATTCAAAAAAGCATATCTATATTCAAAGAGAAAATATGGACAAACATATACAAAAATTATATTTTTCGAAAATCCATTCGAAATATTAGAAAGTCCTTTTTAAGGATTTTTTTTTGTGTTACAATGATATTAGGAGTTGATAGTATGGGAAAATATACTTTAGTTGCATCTTCTTATGATCCCATTCATAATCGTTTTTTTGATGAAGTTGCTATCAAATTAGTAGGTGGACCACAAAATGAATTGGTACAAATAGATAGATATACAGCTTCAAGTTCTAAAATTGAAATATTAAGAGAATTGAAAGAAAAAGGATTAATTCAAGATCAAGATACCCTTTCCATTCGTTATTTAAAATTGAAAGATTCTAAACCAGTTTATTATAATGTCGTTTTTGATAATCCAAACCTTATTCATAGTATGGAAAATTTAACAGAAAAAAAATACTATCATGACTTTTCAAAAGTTTCTTTATCACTTCGTTTTGATGATCCTTATTTTGAAATGGAGTGGAAACAATTAAAGAATTTAATAGAGTTAAAAAAAGTAGCTGAAATAGAAGAAAAGTATAAAAAATTAACACATCTAATATTTTTAATCCATCGCTATTTGAATTCTTTCTATGATGATGATTTAGTAAGAGAACAAGGATTAAAAGAAATTGAGTTAGAATTTAGTCGCTATAAAACATTTAGAGGTTGGATTGTAGAAAAAAATAAAAAGAAAAAAAATATTTTAACATCCAATAATTCAGCGAAAAAAATAAAAAAAAGAATAGATCCTATTTCAAAAGAAGCTGCTGAAACAGAATTTGAAAAAAGTTTTATGAAAAAAAATTTATTAGATTATAAACACTATTTATTAAATCAATATAATCAGCAAGATATGGATAAAGAAGAATTTATTGAAGAAGATGAATTAGAACAAATGGGATATATGGAAAATTATGATAAAAGAAAATAACCTACTAAATAATGTAATTTCCTTTTTAAGATATTTAAAGGAAGAAAAGAATTATTCAAAAATTACCATTATTAATTATGGAAAAGATTTAAAATTATTTCTCGATTTTTTGAATTGTGAAAAAATTAGTAAATTAGAAAATGTTGATTATCCTATCATACGAAGTTATTTGAGCTTTTTATATGAAAAGGATTATAGTAAAAAAACAATTTCTAGAAATATTAGTACTTTACGTAGTTTTTTCAAGTACCAAAAATCACAAAATATGGTTTCTAAAAATCCAATGACATTTGTAGAAAATCCTAAACTAGATAAAAGACTTCCGAAGGTGTTATATACAAAAGATTTAGAAACCTTGTTAAATACTCCAGATTGTAATAATCCTTTAGGTCAAAGAAATTGTGTCATCTTAGAAATGTTTTACTCAACAGGAATTCGTGTTAGCGAATTAGTTAATTTAAAAGTATCAGATATTCATTTTCATGATAAAAGAATTAAAATTTTAGGAAAAGGTTCTAAAGAACGCTATGTATTATATGGTAGTGTTTTAGAAAAAAAATTAAATCTATATTTACAGAATGGCTACAAGGAATTAAATAAAAATAAAAGTGATTTTATCTTTTTAAATAAAAATGGGAATCCTTTGACTACTAGGGGAGTAGAAACAATTTTAGATCAAATCTTAAAAAAAAGTGGTTTAAATTATCATATTAGCCCCCATGTACTTAGACATACATTTGCTACAGATATGTTAAATAATGGTGCGGATTTAAAAATTGTTCAAGAATTACTGGGACATGAAAATTTGGCAACTACTCAGATTTATACGCATGTTTCTAATGAACGATTGAGGCAAGTATATTTAAATAGTCATAAAAGATAGAATTTTATCTTTTTCATATATAATTATTTTCAAATTTTAAAAATAGAGTGGTAAAATTTTTATTTGTGTATGAAATAGATATTGAATTTAAAAAAATATTGATTTGTATTTTCCTATTAATTTTGTTAATTTATCAACTGAGGTGAGTTGATGAAAAAAAGATTATACAATGATTCATAAAACACTTCAAATTAATTTAAATAATTATTCTTTGGGATCAGATGAATTAAAAGAAAGTTATTATCTAACAACGGAAAAAGGAAAAATACTAACTAAAAAATTACAAATTGATATGGTAGATATGGTAAAAGGAAGAGAAATTTGCTATACTGATAGTGAAAACAAACTGGCAAGATGGTGTAAGGTGTTTACATCAACAAGTGAAGAAGAATTAAAAGAGGCTCTAGGGGATGATTTAATGGAACGGGAACCAAAAGAAAAATTGGTAGATGAAGTAACAAAATTAAGTAGCGATGAAGATGCCGTTATTTTGTATACCAAATTGAATGGCTAAGAAAATGCTAGAACAAAATTTTAAAATAGAAATAATCGAACAGATTACAGGACTAGAAAAACAACAAATTGAGAAACTATAGTTTCTCAATTTTTAAAAAAGGTGGTGATGAAATGATTGCAGAAGTATTAGTAGAATTAAAACTTAAAAATATAGATAAAACATATAGTTATAAGATACCATCGAAGTTAAAAAATTCTATCCAAGTTGGAATGCGTGTATTGGTACCATTTGGAAAACAAAAATTAGAGGGTTTTGTTTTAAAAATAACAGATACAATACCAGAATATGAATTAAAAGAAATTATCGACCAAATTGATGAAGAAACTGTTTTAACAAAAGAAATGTTAGAATTAGGACATTATATTGCAAAAAAAACACTATGTAATTTAATACAGGCCTATCAGACTATGCTACCTACTGCTTTAAAAGCAAAACATGGAAAAATAATTTCTAAAAAGATTAGTACTTATCTTAGTCTTTTACAAAAAGACTATGAGCCAATGAATTCTAGTCAAGAAAAAATAATCACTGCATTAAAAATAAAAGATATTAAAAAAAGTGAAGGAACAAAATTATCTGTATCTGCCGTTCAAACATTATTAAAAAAAGAGGTAATTAGAGAGTACCAGAAAGAAGAATATCGTCTAAATAATGATATTTCAAAAGAAGAATCTCATGTTATCTTAACCAATCAACAAAAAAGAACACTAAATGAAATTCAGTATCACCAATTTGATCCTCATTTAATTTATGGGGTAACTGGATCTGGTAAAACAGAAGTATATATGCAAGCAATAGAAAAAGTTTTAAAAGAAAAAAAAGAAGCAATTGTTCTTGTCCCAGAAATATCTTTAACACCACAATTAGTTTCTATTTTTAAAAAGCGTTTTGGAAGTGAGGTTGCTATATTACATAGTCGATTAAGTGATGGAGAAAAATACGACGAATGGAGAAAAATAGAAAGAAAAGAAGTTTCTATTGCAATAGGGGCTAGAAGTGCAATATTCGCTCCATTTACAAATCTAGGAATCATTATAGTAGATGAGGAACATTCTAGCACATATAAACAAGAGAATACTCCAAGATACCATGCAATTGATATTGCTCTATTTAGAGCAAAAAAATATAATATTCCTGTTTTATTAGGAAGTGCAACACCATCAATTGAAAGCTTTACAAGGGCAAAAGCGGGAATTTATAAATTATCTATTATGAATAAAAGAGTAAATGAGATGCTTCCAAAAGTTACTTTGATAGACATGAAAGATGAAATAAAAAAAGGAAACCGTATTTTATCAGAAATTTTAAGAAAGAAAATAACAGAAACATTAAAAAGAGGAGAACAAGTTATTATCTTACTGAATCGAAGAGGTTATTCTACAGTATCTACTTGTAAAAACTGTGGCTTTACAGATAAATGCCCAAATTGTGATATCCCCCTTACTTTTCATCAAAGCTCTAATACAATGCGATGTCATTATTGTGGCTATGGTTCCAAAAAATTAACGATTTGTCCAGAATGTGGAAGTCATGATATTAATTCTTTTGGTATGGGAACAGAAAAATTAGAGGAGTATTTAAAAACAGAATTTGAAAATTCTTCTATTATCAGAATGGATATCGATACAACGACAAAAAAAGGAAGTCATGAGAAAATTGTAGAAGATTTTAAATTGGAAAAATATAACATTTTAATTGGAACACAAATGATTGCCAAAGGTTTGGATTTTCCAAAGGTGACATTAGTAGGTGTTATTAACGGAGATGCTTCTTTAAATATTCCAGATTTCAGAAGTGCAGAAAGGACTTTTCAATTATTAAATCAAGTCGCGGGGAGAGCTGGAAGGTCTGATCTTCCTGGTGAAGTAATTATCCAAGGCTTTAATATTGATCATTATAGTATTGTGAAAGCCAGTCAAAATGATTATCTAGGATTTTATCAAGAAGAATTAAATATCCGAAAAATATTAAAATATAGTCCTTACTATAATCTTTGTTTAATCAAAATAAAAGATAAAGATTATGATGTAGCTTTGAAAGAAGCAGAAAAAATTGTAAATCATTTAAAAAGTAAAAAATTAAAAGACGTCATTATATTAGGACCAAGTTCTAGTACAATTCCTAAAATCAATAATATTTATCAATTACAAATTATTATAAAATTTAAAAATACAAAGCAAATAATAGAAGAACTCATTTTTATTCGTGATTATTATAGAAGTAGCAAAGTAATTGTTGATATTGATTTAAATCCAATAAAACTATAAATGTTACAAGATTATTGTAACTTTTTTCTTTACATAAAAACAAATGTTCGATATAATAAATTGAGAATAACAAGTTGACAAAAGTGTTATAATAAATAGTATTGAGGTGTTAATATGGATAAAATTATAATCAAAGGTGCGAGAGAAAATAATTTAAAAAATATATCAATTGAACTTCCTAAAAATAAGTTAATTGTAATGACTGGAGTATCTGGCTCAGGAAAAAGTAGTTTAGCGTTTGATACAATTTATGAAGAAGGTAGAAGAAGATATGTAGAAAGTTTGAGTGCTTATGCAAGACAATTTTTGGGAGGATCTGAAAAACCAGATGTCGATAGTATTGAAGGATTATCCCCATCCATTAGTATTGATCAAAAAACAACCAATAAAAATCCACGTAGTACAGTTGGAACTGTAACAGAAATTTATGATTACTTAAGACTTTTATATGCTAGAATTGGGATTCCTTATTGTCCTATTCATCATAAACCAATTACAAGTCAAAGTATTGAAGAAATGACAAATCAAGTATTAAAGTTAGAAAATAATACGAAAATTAAAATTTATAGTCCAACGATTCATGGTGAAAAAGGAACTTTTAAAGAATATCTAGAAGGTTTAAGAAAAGATGGTTATGCTAGAGTAAATATTGACGATATAGAATATGACCTATCTGAAGAAATTGAACTTTCTAAGACAAAAAAACATACAATTCAAGTACTAGTTGATCGTTTAGTTATAAAAGATGGAATTCGTTCAAGATTGTATGAATCTATTGAAACTGCTTGTAATTTATCAAAAGGTAGAGTTTATGTAGAAGTAATTGGTGGCACTAATTTTATGATGAGTGAAACTTATGCTTGTCCTGATTGTGATTTTAGTTTGCCAGAATTAGAACCTAGAATGTTTTCTTTTAATGCTCCTTACTGTGCGTGTCCAGAATGTAAAGGGTTGGGTGTCAATTATCACATTGATGAAGATTTAGTAATTCCAGACAGAACTTTATCTATTCATGAAGGAGCAATCAAAGTGATTAATTTGGATGATCCGAATAATATTATTAGTACACAACTTCATACTGTAGCAAATTATTTTGATATTGATTTAGATCTTCCTGTAAAAGAATTAGATAGAAAGAAATTAGATATTATTTTATATGGAACAAACGAAATATTAGAATATAATTTTAAGGCTAAAAATGGAAATACAAGGACTACAAAGGATACTTTCGAAGGAATCATTACAAATTTACAACGTAGGTATATTGAAACAAAAAGTGGTTGGATTCGTGATTGGATCGAAAATTATATGGTAGAAGATACTTGTTATATGTGCCATGGTGCTAGATTAAATAGTGATGTTTTATCTGTTTTAATCGGTAAGAAAAATATTTACGAAATGACATGTCTTAGTATTAAAGATTTATATGATTTTTTAAATCAACTAAAATTAACAAAAGAACAAGAAGAAATTAGTAGATTAATTATTAAAGAAATTAAAGAGAGATTACATTTTTTAATTAATGTTGGATTAGAGTATTTAACTCTTTCTCGTAATGCTTCTACTTTATCGGGAGGAGAGGCTCAAAGAATTCGTTTAGCCACTCAAATTGGTTCTCATTTAAGTGGAGTATTATATGTATTAGATGAACCTAGTATAGGTCTTCATCAAAGAGATAATATGCGTTTGATTAATTCTATGAAAGAAATGCGTGATTTAGGAAATACTTTAATTGTTGTAGAACATGATTCGGATACTATGCTTGCAGCAGATTATTTAGTGGATATAGGTCCAGGTGCGGGAGAACATGGTGGACAAGTAATGGCTGCTGGTACTCCAGAAGAAGTTATGAAAAATCCAAATAGTTTAACCGGTAAATATTTAAATGGAACATTAAAAATAGAAGTACCTGAAAAAAGAAGAAAAGGAAACAAGAAATATTTAGAAATTAAAGGTGCCAAAGAGCATAATTTAAAAAATATTAATGTGAAAATTCCTTTAGGAACATTCACTTGTGTAACAGGAGTATCTGGCTCTGGAAAAAGTAGTTTAGTAAATGAAATTATTTATAAAGCAGTTGCTCAAAATATATACAAATCAAAAGAAAAAACTGGTTTATTTAAATCTATTAAAGGATTAGAAAATATTGATAAAGTAATTGATATTTCACAAACTCCAATTGGTAGAACACCAAGAAGTAACCCAGCTACATACACAGGAGTATTTGATGATATTCGAGATGTATTTGTTGAAACGAAAGAAGCAAAAATGCGTGGTTATGATAAAGGAAGATTTTCTTTCAATGTAAAAGGTGGAAGATGTGAAGCCTGTTGGGGTGATGGTGTAAAAAGAATTGAGATGCATTTTTTACCAGATGTTTATGTTCCTTGTGAAGTTTGTGGAGGAACTAGATATAATAGCGAAACTCTAGAAGTTAAATTTAAAGATAAAAACATCTACGATGTATTAGAAATGCGAGTAGAAGAAGCTTTAGAATTTTTTGAAAATTTTCCTAAAATTAAAAATAAATTACAAATGTTATCGGACGTAGGACTTTCTTATATTAAACTAGGACAATCTGCTCCAACTTTATCCGGAGGAGAGGCTGCTCGTGTAAAACTAGCAAAAGAACTTCAAAAGAAGCCTACCGGAAAAAGTTTATTTATTTTAGATGAACCAACAACTGGATTACATACAGATGATATTAAAAAATTATTAATAATTTTAAATCGTATTGTAGAAAATGGAGATACTGTTTTAGTCATAGAACATAATTTAGATGTGATTAAAGTAGCAGATTATATTATTGATTTAGGACCAGAAGGTGGAGATATGGGAGGATCTATTGTAGCAACTGGTACTCCAGAAGAGGTTTCTAAAGTAGAAAATAGCTATACAGGGCAATTTTTAAAAGATTATTTAAAATAATATAATAAAGTTTTAAAATTTTAATTGTAAAATATTGGACATATATATTGAAATCATAGAATATATTTTAAAAAAATTCTGCAACAATGTAGGATTTTTTTGTTGACAAAAAAGCTCGGGGGTACAACCCTTCTTTTTTAGTTGACTAAAAGACTAAAAAAGGCTAAAATAAAATTGTAGAATAAAAGAAATAAATAGTAAGATAATAAGAATAGAGGAGATGTATTGAATGAAAAAGATAACAATAGGGATTATAATAGGAATTATAATATCGTGTACAGTAGGAGTACTAGC
>RKAN01000049.1 GCA_014845975.1 bacterium
TAATAATATCTTATTGGGGAGAAAGATAGAACAAAAGAAGCTGCAAAAAATATTACGAATGTGTTATGTAGACGAAATAATAGCTAAGAATCAACAAGGATTAAATATGTTAATAGAAGAAAATGGCTTTAATTTAAGTGGAGGAGAAAAACAAAGAATTATTTTGGCTCGATCCTTAATTTCAAAATTTGAATATCTATGTATTGATGAAGGGTTATCAGAAATCGATATCAATTTAGAAAGAAAAATTTTGAAAAACATATTAAAAGAATATCCAAATCAAGCAATTTTATTTGTTTCACACCGATTAGATAACTTAGATTTATTCGATAAAGCAATAAAATTTGGAACAAAAGTAGAAATGAGTCAAAAAAATAAAGGAGGCGTTTTGTGTTTCAACGAATAATTTGGAATATGATTTGTTTTGCTTTGTTAAGAAATATATTTTGATAAAAGAAGAACCAAAACAAATAACGGTTGAATTACAACTAAAAGAATTGATGGAAAAAAATGAAGAAATAACAATTGTATTAAAATGCGGTGATACAGAAATTAAAAAAATTATATTTACAAGGAGGAATCATGACTGATTTAGAGTTACGACAAATAAAAGGTGGCGGAGTTAATATAGGATTAGGAATTTTCTTAGGTGGTGTATTTACTTTCTTTATAGGATTAGTAGACGGTTATATTAGACCACTTGCTTGTCATTAGAGGAGGGTTTTTATGTTAAAAGAAGACGAATTAAAGCAAATTATGGGTGGAGCTATTACTGCTTCTTGGATATCTGCATTAGCAAGAGGAATTAATTCCATTATGGATTTAGGAAGATCTTTAGGCTCTGCCATAAGAAGAATCCAATCTGGAAAATTATGCTAGCAAGGCAAAAAAAGAAAATTTTAATAGGAATTCTTATTTTATTTATTCCGATTATCATCCCTTTTATTACAACAATTATCGATATACTTTTTAGCTTAGGTCAATATTTTGGGACAATCGCAAGAAATGTATCAGGAATGTAAGTCTATCAAATGATAGACTTTTCTTTTTAAAAAGAACAAAATTTGTTGAAAAATGTTTTTTTTAGTGCTATACTAGTAACAGTTTCAGAAGGGAGGGATATTATGACAAAAGTAGTAGTGAAAAACGGTAATGTCGATGGTGCACTAAGAATTGTAAAAATGAAAAGTGCTAAAGATGGTTCCTCAAAAAAACTTCGCGAAAGACAAGAAGGTTACTTAAAACCAGGTGCTAGAAGAAGAATAGCTAAGAAAGAAGCTATTAAAAATAGTAGAAAAAGAGCAAGAGAAAATTATTAAGAGCTTTATATAGAAGCTCTTTTCTTGAAGAAGGGATATCAATGAAAAATAAAATATTAGAAGATTTAAAAATGGCTATGAAAAACCAAGATAAAGAGACTTTATCAGTAATTCGTATGGTGAAAGGGGCAATTACTTTAGAAGAAATTAATACGAAAAAAGAATTGTCAGATGATGATATCATAGCAATCATAGCAAAACAAATTAAAACAAGAAAAGAATCTATTGTTGAATTTGAAAAAGGAAATCGTCAAGATTTAATTGATCAAACACAAAAAGAAATAGAAATATTAAATCAATATATGCCAGAACAATATAGTGAAGAAAAAGTAAAATCTATGATTGATGACATATTCGAAAAAATAAACCCAACTGGTATTTCTGATATGGGAAAAGTAATGAAAGAGGTAACTCCATTATTAAGAGGAAAAGCAGATATGAGTTTTGTCAGCAAAATTATTAAAGAAAAATTAAGTAATTAAAGATAAAATTTTCTTTAATTTTTCTTTTTTTTATAGTATAATAATTGTAGATTATAGGAGATGATGGTATGAAGCATGTCTATACAAGTATTGATATCGGTTCTGATTCAATCAAAGTAGTAGTTTGTGAACTATTTAATAACAAGTTAAATTTGTTAGCTGCATCTTCTGTTAAATCAAGAGGAATAAAAAAAGGGTTAATCACAAGTGGTCAAGAAGCGAGTATTTCTTTGAAAAAAGCAATTAAAGAAGTAGAAGACATGCTAGGAATTAAAATTAAAAAAGTCCTTGCATCAATTCCAAATTATTTTTCAGAATTTACTATTGTAAAAGGAAAACTTGAGTATGAAGAAGAAACAGAAATTACAGGAAAAGAAATAGTCGATTTGTTTCAAGAAGCTATGAAAAACGCAGATAAAAAAGATAAAGAAATGGTAACATTAATTCCAATTGATTTTTCATTGGATAACCAAACAGGAATTAAAGATCCGAAAGGCCTAACTGGTAAAATTTTTCAAACAAGAGGAGTTATGGTTTTAACTCCTAAAAAAAATATTTTATCTGTAGTGACACTTTTAGAAAATGCTGGACTTGAAGTGGTAGATGTAAATTTAACTAGTATTGGTGATATGGCATCTGTAAAAGATAAAAACATTAAAGAAGGTGTAGGAGCCATTATTAATATTGGTCATGAAACAACATCAATTTCACTTTATAATAAAGGAATTATTGTTAATAATTCAGTGATTGGTGTAGGTGGTAAAAATATTGATAGTGATATTTCTTATATGTACAAAGTAACTCCTGCAGATGCTATCAAAGTAAAAGAAAAATTTGCTTTAGCACATAAAAAATTTGCTAGTAAAAGTGATTTTTATGAAGTAACAAATAAAAATGGAGAAACTATTAAGATTAGTCAATTTGAAGTGTCAGAAGTGGTAATGGCTAGGTTAGAGGAAATTTTAGTTTTAGCAAGAAAAGAAATAAATGTTTTGACAAAACGTGATATAGATTATATACTAATAACTGGTGGTACTAGTAGTATGACAAATTTTTCATTAATTGCAGAAGAAGTATTAGGCGGTATTTCAAAAGTAGGAAGTATTCGTTTAGTTGGACTTAGAAATAATAAGTATTCTGCTTGTGTAGGAAATATTGCTTATTTTATTAGTAAATTAAAATTAAAGGGAAAACTTTCTTCAATGATAAGTAAAAGTGATATGGAAGATTTGTCTTCTAGTAAAAGTGGATTAATAAACGTTTCAGAAGATTCAATGCTTGGTAAAGTATTTGGATACTTTTTCAGCGAATAGGGAGGATTAAATATGTTTGGATTAGAAATAGATCAATTAGCAAAAATTAAAGTAATCGGAGTAGGTGGCGGAGGAAACAATGCCGTTAATAGAATGATTGAATCTGGAGTTCAAGGAGTTGACTTTATTGTTGCTAATACAGATTTACAAGTGTTAAATAATTCCAAAGCACCAGTTAAAATACAAATTGGTGTTGAATTAACAAGTGGATTAGGAGCTGGTGGAAAGCCTGAAATTGGTAAAGAATCAGCATTAGAATCTCGTAATGAAATTGAAGCTGCTTTAGAAGGAGCAGATATGGTATTTATTACTTGTGGTATGGGTGGTGGAACAGGAACTGGAGCTGCTCCTGTTGTTGCTGATATTGCCCAAGGAATGGGTGCTTTAACAGTAGGTATTGTAACGAAACCTTTCTCTTTTGAAGGTACAAAAAGAATGGAAAATGCCTTAAATGGTTTAGCCGAATTAAAAAAACATGTAGATACTTTAATTGTAATTCCTAACGATAAACTACGTGAAATTATCGATAAATCTACTCCATTATTAGATTCATTTAAAGAAGTTGATAATGTATTAAGAAGAGGTGTTCAATCTATTTCTGATTTAATTGCTGTATCTGGTTTAATTAACCTAGATTTTGCTGACGTAAAAGCAGTTATGGAAAAAAGAGGAGATGCCTTAATTGGAATTGGTATGGGAGTAGGAGAAAATCGTGCGAGTGAAGCTGCTCGAGAGGCTGTTACTAGTCCATTATTAGAAAAAGGTATTAGTGGTGCAACAGATGCGATTATTAATGTTACTGGTGGCGAGAATTTAACATTATTTGAAGTAGAAGAAGCTGCAGAAGTAATTAGAGAAGCAGCAAATACAGACATCAATACAATTTTCGGTGCTGTTATTAATGAAAATTTAGGCGATGAAATTATTGTTACAGTTATTGCAACAGGTTTTGAAAATGAAAAAGAACAAACGGAAGAACCAACGAAACCAGTAGAATCAAAAGTTACAAGTATCCCATTAGATGATGACGACGATGATTCTGACCTTCCTCCAATTTTAAGAAAAAGAGTTTTTTAACAGATCTTTATGGTCTGTTTTTTAGTATCAATTAGATGAAACTATCTTTGAAAATTACAGATTGTTTTTATCTTTTCTAAAGTATGGCAAGCATCATTATGCATTTGATTCAAATTATTCATCTTAAAGATTTATGGAATCTTAAAATTCCTCTAAGATAGTAAATTTATTGATGAAGAAGAGATAAAAAAATATTCTAAAATAAAAACAAATGTTTGTAAATAAAACAATAAAAACACCCAAAAGGTGTTTTTATATGTTATAATGAAAAAGGTGATTGACTTTGAAAAAATATATTAAAGGGACTTTTAAAAAAAATATTTTTAATTCTGATAATGGTTATGTAATAGGTCTTATTAAAATAAAAGAAACGAATGATTCTTCCTTAGAAGATTATATAAATAAAACAATTACTTTTACGGGATATTTTGCGCAATTAACAGAAGATGATTTATATATATTTTATGGAGATGGTGTTCATCATCCTAAATATGGATTTCAATATCAAGTAGAGGAATATGAAAGAATAAAACCAGAAGATAAAGATGGAATTGTGGAATTTTTAAGTAGTGATTTATTTCCTGGAATTGGCGAAAAAATTGCAATTAAAATAGTAGATACTCTTGGAGAACAAGCTTTAGATAAAATTTTAGAAGATAAGTCTGTTTTAAATCAAGTTCCTAAGCTATCAAGTCAAAAAATTGATACAATCTATCAAATACTATCGAAATATGAAGAAAGTCACAAAATAGTTGTTTATCTAACAGAATTAGGATTTAATATGAAAGATGCTTTAGATATTTATAATAAATATAAAGCTTCCACCATTATAGTACTGGAAAATAATATTTTTGATATAATAGATGAAATAGAAAATATCTCCTTTTTAAAAGTAGATGAAATTAGCAAAAAATTAAATTTTGAATTTAATGATTCTAGAAGAATTAAAGCCTGTATTATTTATGAAATGGAGAATATTACTTTCAAAACAGGGAATACTTATTTAGAGTACTCAGTAATAAAAAAAGAAGTGTATAATTATTTAAAATTTGATATAAATGAAGAAGATTTTCAAAATTTGATTGACGAATTGAGACTAGAAGGAAAAATTATAGTAGAAAATGAACAATATTATCTAAAAGATATTTATCTAGCAGAACAAACTGTTGTAAATAAAATTAAAATATTGAGTGAAAAAAACGAAATAAAATATAAAAAAATAGATGAAAAATTAAATCAACTTGAAGAATACAATCAAATTGAATATAACGAAAAACAAAAAGAAGCAATTAAAAAAGCTTTGAGTAATCATTTACTTATTATTACTGGTGGACCTGGAACAGGAAAAACAACAATCATTAAAGCAATTGTTGAAATGTATAGAGTAATGAATAATTATGGTTATGATGAATTAATAGAACATTTGGCTCTTTTAGCTCCAACTGGTAGAGCTAGTAAAAGAATGAGTGAATCAACAAATCTTCCAGCAACAACAATTCATCGATTTTTAAAATGGAATAAAGATAACAATGAATTTTTAATGAATGAATATAATAAAGATTTCAGCGATTTCATTATTGTGGATGAAGTTAGTATGATTGATATTAATTTACTAAGTAGTTTGATGAAAGGATTAACTAATAATATTCAACTAATTTTTGTTGGAGATGCCGATCAGCTTCCTAGTGTTGGGCCAGGGCAAATTTTAAAAGATTTAATAGATAGTGAAGTAATAGATACTGTAAAATTAGATTTATTATATAGACAAAGTGAAGATTCTTATATTAATCGATTTGCTATTGAAATTAAAGAAAATAATATTAGTCCAGATTTTAAAAAAATGAAAGATGATTATGCATTTTTAGAATGCAGTAACACAGCAATCAAAAATACACTAAAAAATTTATGCGAGCAGATTGTCCAAAAAGGATATGATAATAAAAAAATCCAAATTTTAGCGCCAATGTATATGGGAGAAAATGGAATCGATAATTTAAATAAAATTCTTCAAAATGTATTTAATCCCAAATCAAAAGAAAAAGAAGAATTAATATTAGGAGATATTGTTTTCAGAGAAAATGATAAAATTTTACAATTAGTCAATATGCCAGATGAAAATGTATTTAACGGTGATATAGGAAAAATTATGAAAATTATTCCAGCTAACAAAAGTGATTCAAAAAAATCTGAAATTTATGTTGACTATGATGGAATGATCGTAAAATATTTACCGAAAGATTTTAATAAAATAAAACATGGTTTTGTCATTACAATTCATAAATCACAGGGAAGTGAGTTTGATTTAGTCATTTTACCAATCAGTCATAGTTATAATAGAATGCTCTATCGTAAATTAATTTATACGGCTGTTACAAGAGCGAAAAAAAAGCTAATTTTAATTGGAGAAGAGCAAGCATTTCTCTATGGTGTAGCAAATAATAATGAAATGATTAGAAAAACAGATTTAAAAAATAAATTAGAAAATATGTATAATAATTTATAGAATAGATAAAATAATAATGTATGTTAATACATACATATGTCATATTTTTTAGCGAGAAGGTGATAGTATGAAAATAGGAAAAAGTATGGTCCTAATGGGATTAGGAGCAGGAGCTGTTTTAGCATATCAAAAATATAATAAGCCAGTGATGGCGAAAATGGAAAAAATTGTCGATATGACAAAGAAAAAAGCAAGCGAAACACTAGAAGATATGATGTAATAAAAACTCTCATTTAGAGAGTTTTTATAATTAGAGAGTATAACAAATAAAGAGCCAACTAATTGGCTCTTTCTAGAAAGGGAGCACTCGATTGGTGCTCATTAAGGAGTAATTCTTTAAAAAGATTTACATTAATAGTTATCAGTCTAATATCACAACTGACATTATTATAATAACACCTTTTTTCAAAAATAATCCGATTTTCACAATTTTTTCATAAAAAGATTGAAAGTATATAGAATATCTTCTATAATATATTCCGGTGGTTATATGAAAAAGTATGTTGCATTAATATTCATTATTTTTAGTTTTATTATCATTTACAATTCTAAAGATTTTACTCATCAAACAGTAATGATAAAAGAAGATACACCACTTTACTTGAAAGAAAATAATCAATTTAAAAAAGTAGGAAAAATATATCAAGAAACAGTTTTAACAATTGAAAGTAAACAGAAAAATTATTATTGTTTCAATCATAACTATTGTTTTAAAACAAATCAATTAAAAATAACTAAATATAAGAAAAATAAAAAAAAGTATGTTCCATTCAATGAAATTATTACTACTAAAAAGACAATTTTATATCAAAATAAAAAATCATTTTTAATAAATCAATCTATGAAATTTAGAGTAATGGAAAAAGAACAAGATGATTACATTGTTTTATTTAATCAAGAATTAGTAAAAATTCCAAAATCAGAAATCTCAAAAGTTGAAACGGATTTTAGTTATCCTATTTCTAAATCAGTCAGTATATTAGAACTTAGTAAAAAACTTACAAAGGAACAACAAGAATATTTAAAAGATTATAATGTTATTTCTGTTTCTGAGTGGGAAAGATGGAGAAGAGGAGAAATTAATCTACCAGAACATTCTGTTTTATTAATAGAAGATAAAACAAATTTAAACGTTTCTTTAGATGGAACAAATCAGCCATCTACGAAAGAAGCCTACTATCATAGTTATATTGTAAATGATAGTCTAGATGATTTTAAAAGAATGGTAAATGGGGAATCCTTTTTTGATATGAATGAATTAGCGACGAGTATTCCTGTCTTAAACTATCATTTTTTCTATAATGATGAAATTTTTTGTAATGAAATATTTTGTCTGCATACAGATAGATTCAAAGAACAATTAGAGTATTTAAAAAATAATCATTATAGAGTCATTACAATGAAAGAATTTATTGAATGGATTCATGGAAATGTAGAATTACCAAAAAAATCAGTTTTAATTACAGTGGATGATGGTGCATTAGGAACAGGAACACATAATGGCAACTTATTAATTCCAATATTAGAACAATACAAAATGCCAGCCACTTTATTTTTAATTACTGTTTGGTGGCCGAAAGAAAATTATCAATCTGAATATTTAGAAATAGAATCTCATGGATATGATATTCATAGAGTAGGAGAATGTAATCTTATGAGAATTGAATGTTTAAATCATGAACAATTAACAGAAGATTTAAAACATTCTACAAATCTTTTGAATACAAATCATGCTTTTGCATATCCTTATTACGATTCTACAGAAGATTCAATTTCTGTTTTAAAAGAATTAAATTTTGACGTTGCATTTATAGGTGGTAATCGTAAGGCAACAAGGAGTGATAATCCTTATTTGATTCCAAGATATACCATTTATGACTATACCACTCTTAATCAATTTATTGATACGGTAAATTAAAAAGGCAATTTATTCGCCTTTTTTATAATTTTTAATTAGTTCACTTAAATCATCAATTTGAATTGTTTTTTCTTCTAATTCATTCATAATTTCTTGATGCATTTGATTGTCCTCTACAGTAATTGCTTTTTTATTGATTTCTTGATAAAAAGAATAAAAATAACTGATAAGTGATAAGAATTGTAAATTTATTGTAACTGCCTCGAATCCTTTTGTTATGATATCAAATTTTCCTGTTAGAGTAGAAATAAAAGAAGAAATAATAGTAATAAATAAGAATGTTGTTTTAAATTTTCCAATCATTAGAGATTCTGTTTTTTTAGTTTTATAGTGATAATAAAGATTTGTGACTGCAATAATAATTTCTAAGATTAGTAGTGGAGACATGGTTCCATTTTTTGGAATTAAGCATGCGATTAATCCAATCGCAAATACTTTATCTGCGATAGCGTCTAATTTGGCACCTTTTAAGGAAATTACATTCCAATATCTGGCTAATTTTCCGTCTATCATATCTGTTAAAGCAGCGATAATTGCTAATGGGATAACAATTTTTAAGTGCCCAAATAAACTTAATATAATCATAATAGGTGTTAATACAATTCGAATGATTGTTAAAATATTTGGAATCATTTGTTTATATTCTTTTTTCATCTTTATTCTCCTTTACTAATGATATTCTACCATTTTTTAAATTATTAATCAATTGGAATAAATTTGATATTTGATAATATAATATAGTGTATTATATTTTTAATACATGGAAATCTATAGTGTTTATGGATTTCCCTTTTTTATTTTTATTTAATATGATACAATAATAAAAATGCTGGTATAGTATAAAGGTATTACGAGGCCATGGTAAGGCTTTAATCGGTGTTCAATTCTCCGTACCAGCACCAGATTGATAGGAAACTCGAACTTTTCGAGTTTAAGTAATACAGACTAACTAGAAATAGTTGGTTTTTTTGTACTTAAATTATGAAAGGATGAGTGATTATATATGTTAAATATTGAAACAAAAGAACTTATAATAAGTGATAAATTAAAAAAGAAAAAAATAAAGATGATTTGGAATTCTAAAAAATGTGTTATAATATTCAGTCAAAGAGGTGGTTTCTATGAGAAAAGAACCTACTGATAATTATATTGATTTTGCATTATTAGGAAATAATATATATGATATTAATTTTATGAATTATTTATTTGAATCACAGAATGTTAATTCTTATTATTGCAACAAATATAAAATATGTGATGATAAACAAGAAAATTCATTAAAGAGTATTGCATATTATTTTGGTACAAGAGGTCCTTTACTAATTGATGATAAATATCTAAGAAAAATATTTGATGATAACGAAATACCTAAAACATCAAATTTGCCTAATTTATCTTCAGAAGATATAATCAATCAGATCGATACTTGTTTAAAATGTGATGCAGTTTATGTTTGTAATTCAAATGGTAAATTAGATAAATATACGATGTTTATATTAGGGTATTTAATGGCAATGGAACAAGAAATTTTCTTTTGGAATGATATAGATGAATCAGAGTGGTTAATGTCGTGTATTTCTAAAAAGAATAACAATGGTTATAAAGAAACTGTACAATTCCCTTTAGAAATGATCAGAACTTTTGCTTATCCATATTTATTTAAAAAACAAAAATTAGAATTACAAGCAGGAACATATGGTGAAGTAATAGTTGATGATGAAGGAAACATAGGTGTAGATAGAAATATAGAATTTAATTTGCAAGTAGAAAATCAAGAAAATGAAGAAAATACAATTTCATTGTTAGGTAGTTTAAGAAAACAATTAATATCGATTAAAGAAAAATCTTTGCAATTAGAAGAAACTGGATATAAGGTTTTAGCTCCTAAATTATCAAATGTTAAAACCAATGAAAATGGATTTATAATTTTTGAGGATGATGTTAGTGATAATCCTATTGTAATAGAGTCAGATTTTATTGAAAATTGTTTAAAATCTGAAGGTATTATTGTTTGCGATAAAGATGGTTATGTAGGAAATACTGTTATGTTTGAAATAGGATATTTATTAGCAAAAAAGAAAAATATAGCATTTATTGAAGAACCTAATGAACAATGGTTAAGAGATGTTGTTGATTATTTTTCAAAGTTAAATGATAAATTACATTTATTCAAATACAAATAAAATCGTTGTAAAATTTTACCGTTAATATGTTAAGCATTAGTTAAAATGTCACCAATTTATAATATAGGTAACAAACAAAGGTGAACTTTGTTTGAAATAAAATTATAATTGATGAAATCTAAAAAACAAGGATATTATGAACTCACTTTGTTCGTCCTTACTTTTAATCTTTCATCTCTTTCTCTTAAAACTTGTTCTAATTGTTGTTGGTTATCTATTCTCATCTGTTCTCTTTTGACTGGATCTTGTCTATGACCTTCAATTTGTTTTGCATCATAAAAGATATTATAATATTTAACTCTAACTACTTTTGTTAATATATTTTCAAAGACGTGTACTTCTGTTCCTTTATAAATTTGCTTTATAGAGTTATCTTTATTTAATATTTGGTAATAATGATTATTCCAAGAAATCATATTTCCATTTAATATAGTTCTTGTATCTCTAATACATAAAATATTTGATAAATCGATATTGTCTAAAGGAACGAATGCAGTATCTTCCTCCTTTGGCTCATAAGCATATTTTTGATTAAGATAATTACAATAATAATTGTTAAAGAATATATTCAATTCATCTATGGATTTAATGTTACATCTTTTAATATCATTGATTAATCTATTTTGAATTGTGTTATTCCATTTTTCAACTTTGCCTTTAGCTTGGGGTGTATTAGCAGCAATAATATTAATTCCTAGGTCTTCACACATATGACCAAAGTTAGTTAAATTACCATCTTTAGGGCTAATTAATATGGTATGTTTATCTGAATAAAAGTTTTCTGGAATACCATATTTAGTAACTATTATTTCAAGCATATGAACGTAGCCTCCCAAACATTCAGTAGGCATTAACCAACCACACAATAATTCACCAGTAGCATCATCAATAGCAATATGTAAAGATGATTTTCTACCATTTTGAAACCAATCGTGGGGAGTACCATCAAGTACCATCAATCATAATTAAAATACCTCTTTGAGGAGATGGCTCTCTTAATGGATGAGCTTCATATTCTTTATTGAAACATTTATGCTTAATAGGTTTAATCCAATGAAACTTTTCATATAATGATTCATAAAAAGAATAACTTCTTTTTTTAAGATTATTTTCTTTAACAATATCTTTCATTTTAGGATTCCAAATAACATCTTCATGATAAATATCTTGAAATTGTGTTATACTAATAATTGGATATTTATTCTTAAAGTTCTTAATAAATTCAATTTCTTTGGATGAAGGTGAATTATTAGAAGGTTTATTAGCTAAACCATGAACTAACATAGAATTAATATCCTTTTTATTTAGTTCTTTTGAAAAACGAATTAATTGCATCTTTGTATATCCAGTTAAAGAACTAATTTGAGAATAAGAATAGTTATTTAAACCATTAATTTTATCTTGAACAAGTTCTAATTCATATTCTTTATTGTGCATAATAAAATATACCTCCTTATGAGATATATTATACATCATAAATTTGGTAACATTTTAACTAATGATAAGGTAACATTTTAAAAAAGGATTAACATTTTTATTAAGAATAGAGAATTTTCGTCAGAAACTTGGTACAATTATATATGAGGTGTGTTGATATGAAATATGATAAAAATGAAGAGAAAGAAAAATTAGAACAAGTAAATGAAGAATTAGTAAAGTTTATGAGAGATTATCCAAAAGATAAACTTTCATTTACTGCTATAGGTAATTCAATAAGTGATGGATTTTCAATGTCAGAACCAGGTAAATTATTGTTAGATAGAAATTTAGGATTAATTGACTTTGGAAAAAGTAAGGGATTAGATGTTCAAACATATCAATTATCAAGAAGTGAAAATAATAATGCGTTAGCAGTATCTAACTGGATTATACAAAATTGTTGTGAAAAAGATTCCTATAATTGGAATATTGTTGATTATAAACGAGCTATAGAAAATGGAAAACCACTTTTATCTGAAGAAGAAATTAATAAATTCTTTGCAGGTGGATCTGATAAAAAAATACAAGACATTATATTTGATACAAATAAAGCAAATGCTAATATAGTAATTTTAAATTTAGGTACAGGTTCATTTTTGGATGTTGTAACTAGACATGGATCTTTATCTATTCCAAATATTTTTGGTTCAGTTGATAGAGATATATATGGCATAAATGCTCTACTTGAATTGATACAGAATAATAATAGAAATAATAATTCAAGTACTCAAATATATTTATGTGGTGCACCAAGAATAATGAATACTGTTATTACAGATATATTTATGAATCCTAAAATAAAAAAAGTAGGTAAAGAATTTGCTAATGTTACATATGTTCCTTCATTTCCTAGGCAAGCGTTTTATAAAACACCAAGTGGAAGTATAATTCTTGATCCACATTATAATCAAGCAGAATATTATCATTTTTTAGCAGAAATTGTACGCCAAGGCAAAGGTATTCTGAACGATTTTTAATCTGAATTGTTTTATATATTAGAAATGTCAAATTAAAGTAAATTTATCATGTT
>RKAN01000082.1 GCA_014845975.1 bacterium
TCAACAGTTCCACTTGGTTTTGTTGCTGGTTCTTCTCCTTTTTCAACTTTTTTATCTTTTGTTACTACATATTTTCCAATTACAAAAGAATAATTTGTTACAATTCCTTTTTCTATTGTTACCCACCCTTTTGTTGGTGTTTCTCCTTTTACTGTTACTTCACTGATTGGTATATCATGTGCCCCATCCGTAATTAAATTTTCTCCTTTTACTTGGTTAATTGCTACTTGTTTTTCAATCGCATCAATATATCCTAATGCACTTTGCTCAGTAGCTCCTTTTCTGGCTTTTTCAATTACATTTAAAATTGTTGGTGTTGCGATTAATGCAATGATCGCTAATATGACAATCACTGCCAATAACTCTATTAATGTAAATCCTTTTCTTTTCATGTTATACTACCTCCTACTTCTAGTATTTCTATTATCTTTACATTATATACATCATATCATAATTTTATTATTATTGTAAACTATCGATTTACATAATACTTTACATGTTCATGAGATAATAAACTCGAGGTGTAAATATGAGTATTGAAACAATTAACTACATTTCCAAAGAAGAACTTCAACAAATTATTGGAGGAAATATTCGAAAAATTGCCTATCAAAAAAATATCAATTTAATGAAACTGTCAGAACAAGTAGATATTTCTTATGAATATTTAAGAAGTATTGTATCACCTAAAGGAAAAAAGAATTTATCCTTTTATTCTGTTTATAAATTTTCTAAAGCACTAGATACTACAATTGATGAATTAACAAAAAAGACTTAGAATTTTCCTAAGTCTTTTTTTAATCCATTAATTCATCTTCTAATACATCTAAAGGTTCAGAACTTCCCATATTTGTTTTTAATTCATACTCACAATCACGATATCTCTTCGCTCCTGTTCCAGCAGGAATTAATTTACCAATAATGACATTCTCTTTTAAACCATTTAAATGATCTACTTTTCCATGAATAGCTGCATCTGTTAAAATTCTTGTTGTTTCTTGGAATGAAGCAGCTGATAAGAATGAATCTGTTTCTAGAGAAGCTTTTGTGATACCTAATAATACTGGACGACCAGTAGATGGATTTTTACCCTCTAGAATTAACTCTTTATTAACATTTCTAAAATGATTAATATTTACCATTGTTCCTGGTAAGAATAATGAATCACCAGAATTTACAATCTTAATTTTTGAAATCATACGTCTTGCTATAATTTCAACGTGTTTATCACTAATATCAACACCTTGAGAACGATAAACTTTTTGAATTTCAGATAAGATATATTGTTGAACAGAAATTGGATCTGTTACAACTAATAATTCTTTTGGACTAATCGCACCATGAGTAAGTCTTTGACCTGAAACAACTTCTTGACCTTTTTCAACGGCTAACTTAGCTCCGTAATTTGATGTATGATTACGAACTTCTACATCATTTTTAACAGAAATAATCCACTTACCATTGTCTGATACGATATCAGATACAACACCATTAATTTCAGAAATTGTAGCTTTTCCTTTTGGATTACGAGCTTCAAATAATTCTTGAACACGAGGTAAACCTTGAGTAATATCGTCTCCAGCTACACCACCTGAGTTGATAGTACGCATTGTAAGTTGGGTACCTGGTTCACCAATTGATTGAGCAGCCATAATACCAACAGCTTCACCAATTTCAACAATCTGACCAGTTGCCAAGTTACGTCCATAACAATGTTTACAAATACCATTTTCACTCTTACAAGTAAGAACAGTACGAATTGCTACCTTTTTAATTCCAGCACTTATAATTTTATCTGCTAAAGCCTCTGTAATATAAGTATTTCTATCTACAATCACTTCTTTTGTTTCTGGATGAATCACTTTTTTATTTGTATATCTACCAATGATACGATCTCTTAATGATTCAATAACAGTTCCATCTGTATTTAAGAAATCTTCGACTACTACGCCATCATCAGTACCACAATCTTCTTCTTTAATGATAATATCTTGTGCTACATCAACTAAACGACGAGTTAAATATCCAGCATCGGCAGTTTTAAGAGCTGTATCAACAAATCCTTTACGAATACCATGAGTACCTAAGAAGAATTCTGAAACTCTAACACCCTCTAAGAAGGAAGATGTAATTGGAATTTCTACTGTACCACCATCTGGTTTTGCCATAAGACCACGCATACCAGCCATTTGGTTGTAACTTCCCATATCTCCACGGGCACCAGAATCAATCATGATTGAAATTGGATTTTCATTATGAGATTTTACAATTTCAGTAAGTTCTTCAGCTATTTTATTTTTAGCATTGCTCCAAGTTGAAATAACATTTTCATATCGTTCATGTTCCGTAATAATACCACGTTTATATTGTTTATTAATTTGTGATACACGATCTTCAGCTTCTTTTAAAATTTCAGCTTTATCATTTGATGGAATAATATCACTAATAGCTATTGAAATACCAGATAATGTAGATTCTTTAAATCCTAAATCTTTCATTTTATCTAGCATAATAGAAGTTTCAGTTGTTTGATAACGTTTATAGATTTGTGCAATTAATTTCTTTAAAACACCTTTTCCAAATGGTTTTACTAATTCCATTTCGGAAATTGCCTTTTTAATATCTGTACCTTTACTTAAGAAATATTTATTAGGAGTAATTCCTTCCATATTTTCCTTTGTACCTTCATTAATATATTGGAATGTGTCTGGAAAAATTTCATTAAATTTCAATTTACCTACAGTAGTAACAAGATATTTATCATTTTGTTCTTCTGTAAATAATTTGTGTTTAAATCCACGAACTGGAATCGCTATTCTCGTATGTTGTGAAATTTCTCTTCTTTCAAAAGACATTAATGCTTCATCTGGATCTTTGAAGACACGACCTTCTCCTTTTTCTCCAGCTTTTTCAATTGTAATGTAATAATTACCTAAAATCATATCTTGTCCTGGAGTAACAATTGGGTTACCATCAGAAGGTTTCAAGATATTATTAGCGCCTAACATCAAAATTCTCGCTTCTGCTTGTGCTTCTTCACTAATTGGAACATGGACAGCCATTTGGTCTCCATCAAAATCGGCATTAAATGCTGCACAAACAAGTGGATGAAGTCTAATTGCTCTACCACTAATTAATTTTGGTTCAAATGCTTGAATACCTAATCTATGTAATGTTGGAGCACGGTTTAACATTACTGGATGTTCTTTAATTTTTTCTTCTACAATGTCCCATACTCTTGGATCTTGATTTTCAATCATACGTTTTGCTGCTTTAATATTAGAAGCAATTTCTTTACTAACCAAACCATTTATAATATATGGTTTAAATAATTCAAGAGCCATTTCTTTTGGAATACCACATTGATACATCTTAAGACTTGGTCCTACAACAATAACAGAACGACCAGAGTAATCGACACGTTTTCCAAGTAAGTTTTGACGGAAACGACCTTGTTTACCTTTTAACATACTAGATAGAGATTTTAAAGGTCTATTTCCAGCACCTGTAATATTTCTTCCACGTCTACCGTTATCAAATAAAGCATCTACTGCTTCTTGAAGCATACGTTTTTCATTTTGAATAATAATAGATGGGGCACCTAAATCCATTAATTTTTTAAGACGATTGTTACGATTAATAACACGTCTATATAAATCGTTTAAGTCAGAAGTGGCAAATCTACCACCATCTAACTGAATCATAGGACGTAATTCTGGTGGAATTACTGGAAGTGCATCCAAAATCATCCATTCAGGTCTATTTCCTGATTCTTTAAATGCATCTAATACATCTAAACGTTTAATTAAACGAACTCGTTTTTGACTAGATGAATCTTTTATTTCATCAATTTCTTTTTTAATATTTTCAATTTCGCTATCTAAGTCTACTTGGCAAAGTAATTCTTTAATAGCTTCTGCACCCATACCAACTCTGAAAGAATTTCCATATTTTTCATAATATGCACGATATTCTTTATCAGAAATTGTTTGTTTTTTCTCTAAAGGGGTATCTCCTGAATCTAATACAACATAAGAAACAAAGTATAATACTTCTTCTAGATCTCTAGGAGACATGTCTAATACCAATCCCATACGAGATGGAATTCCTTTAAAGAACCAAATATGAGATACAGGAGTAGCAAGTTCAATATGTCCCATACGCTCACGACGTACTTTACTTCTTGTTACTTCTACTCCACATCGATCACAAACAATATTTTTATATCTTAATCTTTTATACTTTCCACAAGAACACTCAAAATCTTTTGTTGGTCCAAATATTTTTTCGCAGAAAAGACCATCACGTTCTGGTTTTAAAGTACGATAATTAATAGTTTCTGCCTTTTTTACTTCTCCGTGTGACCAAGCACGAATTTTTTCAGGAGAGGCAATTGATATTCTTAATCCTTCAATATTATTAACATCCATTAATCATCAGCCCCTTCCATTGCTTCTAATTCTTCGATTGGTGCATCATCGATGCTGTCCAAATCATTATCAAATTCATCTTCTTCTTCGTAAATTTCTGATTCCTTAGATATTTCAGACACATCATTCGATTCAACTTCATCTGTAGACAAATAACTATCTTCTGGTTCTTCTTCTACTTCTTTAAAATCAACAAAATTTCCTTCATCATTTAAAACAGTAATATCTAATCCTAGAGCTTGGAATTCTTTAATTAAAACTCTAAAGCTTTCTGGTACTCCTGGTTTTGGAAGTGGTGTACCTTTTACCAAAGATTCATAAACTTTTACACGTCCTACTACATCATCTGACTTTGTAGTAATCATTTCTTGAAGAACATGAGCTGCACCATATGCATAAAGTGCCCAAACTTCCATTTCTCCAAATCTTTGTCCACCAAATTGAGCTTTACCACCTAATGGTTGTTGTGTAACAAGTGAGTATGGTCCAGTTGATCTAGCATGTAATTTATCATCAACCATGTGATGTAATTTAATGAAATACATAACACCAACACTAATACGGTTATCAAATTTTTCACCTGTACGACCATCAAATAATTCGGTTTTACCATCTTCATCGCATCCTGCTTCTTTTAAAGCATCTACGATTTCAGGAACTGTAGCGCCATCAAATACTGGAGTTGCCATATAAATTCCTAGTTTTTTTGCAGCCATACCTAAATGCATTTCTAGGATTTGTCCTAAGTTCATACGAGATGGAACTCCTAGTGGATTTAATAAAATGTCAACTGGTTCTCCATTTGGTAAATAAGGCATATCTTCTTCTGGTAAAATTAATGAAACAACGCCTTTATTACCATGACGACCAGCCATTTTATCTCCAACTGTTATTTTACGTTTTTGTGCGATATATACACGAACAATTTTAGATACTCCAGCAGGTAATTCATCTGAATCTTCTTTTGTAAATATTTTTACATCGTGGACGATTCCTCCACCACCATTTGGAACTCTTAAAGATGTATCTCTTACTTCACGTGTTTTTTCACCAAATATAGCGTGTAATAATTTTTCTTCACTAGTTAATTCAGCCATTCCTTTTGGAGTTACTTTACCAACTAAAATGTCATCTGGTTTTACTTCTGTACCAATTCTTACAATACCATTTTCATCTAGATTCTTACGAGCCTCTTCACCAACATTTGGAATATCTCTTGTAAACTCTTCAGGTCCTAATTTTGTATCACGACATTCAATTTGATAATCTTCAATATGAATAGATGTATAAACGTCATCTTTTACTAATCTTTCATTTAAAATTACAGCATCTTCATAGTTATAACCATTAAAGTTCATGAAGGCAACTGTAACATTCTTTCCTAAAGCCATTTCTCCTTTATCTGTAGATGGTCCATCAGCGATTACTTGGTCTTTTTTAACTTCATCGCCTTTACGAACAATTGGTACTTGATGATAACATGTACCTGCATTACTTCTTTCAAAGTCATTTAAATAGTAAGTATCCATACCACCTAAAGTTTTAATAATGATTTTTTTAGAATCTACATAGTCAACAATACCATCTGCATTAGATATTACAACAGCACCACTATCACGAGCTGCAACACCTTCTACACCTGTTCCAACAAGTGGAGCTTCTACTGTTAAAAGTGGGATTGCTTGACGTTGCATGTTTGCACCCATTAGTGCTCTTTTTCCATCATCATGTTCAAGAAATGGAATACCTTGTGTTGCGATAGACACAACTTGTTGAGGTGAAACATCCATATAGTCTACTTTATCAGATTCGATAATTAAGTTATCACCACGATATCTTACTGGTACAGTAGCATCCGCAATTTCCCCATTTTCTACCTTAACCGCAGCTTGAGAAATATAATAATCTAATTCTTCATCGGCTGTCATATAAACAATATCATCTGTTAATTTTTTATGATCAACTCTACGATAAGGAGTCATAATAAATCCATAGTCATCTACTCTAGCATAACTAGCTAAACATGTAATCAAACCAATGTTAGGTCCTTCTGGTGATTCTACTGGGCAAAGTCTACCATAGTGAGATGGGTTAACGTCACGAACTTCCATTCCAGCTCTATCTCTTGATAATCCACCAGGTCCTAAAGAAGAAAGTCTTCTTTTGTTAGAAAGTTCTGCTACTGGGTTTGTTTGATCCATGAATTGAGAAAGTTGGCTACTACCAAAGAATTCTTTAATAGAAGCAGTTAAAGGTCTTATGTTAATTAATGATTTTGGAGTAACTTCTGTAATTTCTTGAGTACTCATACGATCTCTAATAACTCTTTCAATTCTTGAAATACCAATTCTAAATTGATTTTGTAATAGCTCTCCTACTTGACGAACACGTCTATTAGATAAGTGATCAATTTCATCAAACTCTCCAATTCCGTCTAATAAATTTAAATAGTAAGAAACAGATGCATAGATATCAGAAATTGTTAATCTTTTTACATCAATAGTAGAATCATTACCAATAATTTTTACAACTTTTGTTGAGTCTAATTTTGAGTAAACTTTAACAATTTGAACTTTGTTAAAACTATCCAACTCTTCATTAATTAAAGTTTCTTTTACTCCATAACCCTCTTTAAAAATAGGTTTTAATGTTTCTAATACTTCTTTTGTAACTACAGTATCTTTTGATGCAACGACTTTTCCATTTACCTTAATATCTTCTGCTAAAGTACATCCTAATAAACGATCAATCACATTTAATTTACGATTAAATTTATAACGACCTACTCTAGATAAATCATAACGGAATGAATCGAAAAATCTAGAAATCAATTGATTCTTTGCACTATCTAATGTAGATGGTTCACCTGGTCTTAATTTAGAATGAATATCAATTAAAGATTCATCTGTATTTTTATTAGAATCTTTTGTAATTGTATTTTCTAAGTATTCATTTTCACCAAATAAATCATAAATATCTTCATCGCTAGATAATCCAATTGCTCTAAGTAATGTTGTAATAGGAACTTTTCTCGTTCTATCAATACGAACATAGATTACATTTCTTGCATCTAATTCATATTCAAGCCAAGTACCACGGTTTGGTATGATTTGACTAGTTACAACATTTCTACCATTTTTATCAATTTCATTTCCAAAATAAGCAGATGGGGATCTAACAAGTTGAGAGACAATTACTCTTTCTGCTCCATTGATAATAAATGTTCCACTTTCTGTCATAACTGGCATATCTCCAAGATATATTTCTTGTTCTTTTACCTCTCCAGTTTCATGATTAAATAACCTTGCTTGTACCTTTAAAGGAGCTGCATAGGTTGAATACCTTTCTTTACATTCTTTAATAGAATATCTTGGTTTATCAAAAAAATAATCACCAAATTCAAGGGCTAAATTTCCAGTAAAACTCTCTACTGGAAAAATATCTTCAAATACTTCTGTAATTCCTTTTGTTAAAAACCAATCATAAGATTTTTTTTGAATTTCAAGTAAATTACCCAATTCAATTGCATTTTTTGTTTTTGCATAATTTCTTCTTTCACGATAATCGCTAAATTTTTTTATTGTATAAGCCACTGTTTCACCCCTATGTACTAAATTTTGAAAGAACATAACTCAAATTAAAGTATATGTGTCAATTTATAATTTTAACAAAATCGATTCAATAAGTCAACAAATCCATAAAAATTATTTATTAAATCTTTATAACCATTCATCTAAATAGTATTTTATATTTACATTTGATTTCTAATCAATAATTGCAAAAGAAATTGCTTTTATTCTATATATCATTTCTTTTTGCATTTTATAATATAAAAGCCTTTCTTTTTATTAACAATATCTACAAAATATTCTTTTTCTAAATCTTTGGCAACAGATTTTGCTCCTTGATCTTTATTAATAACAATCCATAATTCTCCATTGGTATTTAAATAATCTTTAGCTTGGAAAAGAATTTTATATAGAATTTCTTTTCCTACACGAATAGGAGGATTAGAAATAATAAAGTCAAATTTTTCTTTCACATTTTCATAAATATTACTCTCGTAAATATTGACATTCACATGATTCAGACTAACATTCTTTCTTGCCAATCCCAAGACTCTTCTGTTTATATCAATCATATGAACCTCGCTATTTGTTGTTTTAGCGATGTAGATACCAATTGGTCCATATCCACAACCGAAGTCTAAAACCTTTCCCTGTATCTTTGAAACATCAATTGTTTCTAGTAATGATCTAGTTCCAAAATCCAATCCTTTTTTTGAAAAAACACCATAATCTGTCATAAATTGAAATGGAATATCACAAATGTTTACTAAAATTTGTTGTTCTTTGCTTTTTAAATTTTCATCATTTTCAAAATAATGTGCCATACTTTTCCTCTTAAATAAATACGACGAAAGCCCATACTACTCGTATAGGCTAAAATCGTACATTTTTTATTTAAATTCGATAGTAGCTCCAGCTTCTTCGAATTTAGCTTTTAATTCATTTGCTTCATCAGTAGATACGTTTTCTTTAATAGCTCCACCATTATCAGCTAATGCTTTAGAATCTCCTAATCCTAATCCAGTAACTTCTTTGATTAATTTGATAACAGCTAATTTATTAGCACCAGCACTAGTTAATACTACATTAACTGAGCTTGGTCCTTCTTCAACAGCAGCACCTGCTACTGGAGCAGCTACAGCTACAGCACTTGGATCTACACCAAATTCTTCTTTCATCATATCTACTAATTCTTTAATTTCTAATAAACTTTTTTCTTTTAAAGCTTCAATAATATCTTTATTTTCAATTTTTGCCATTTTTCATTCCTCCTTCTAATTATTTTCTTCTAGATTCTTAGCATGTAAATCTAGACAAATAGCAAAGTTCTTAGCATGTTCAATTAAGCCACCAGCAAACATTGTAAGTAATCCATCTCTTGATGGGATTGCTGCAAGTTCTGATAACATCTTTTGGTCAGCTAACTCACCTTCTACAACACCAGCTTTAATTTCTAAAGCTTTATGTGTTTTTGCAAAATCACTTAATGTTTTAATTGGAGCAACTGCATCTGTTCCAAAAGCAATTGCTTTAGGTCCTGTTAAATGTTCATCAAGATTAACATTTAAGGAATCAAGTGCTCTTTTTGTCAAAGTGTTTTTATAAACTTTAAATTCTGATCCATTTTCTCTTAGTTTTTTTCTTAATTCATCAGTTTCTGCAACTGTTAAACCACGATATTCGAATAAAACATAAGAAGAAGCATTTTGCATTTTTTCAGCTATTTCTTTTACAACTGATTCTTTTTGTTCAATTATTTTTTGGTTTGCCATTCTAGCACCTCCTTCAATAATCCGTAAAAAGCCCCTACTACATACAGTAAGGGCCGAAAGACTTAAAATAATAAGTTCCTCGGTAGGAAATTAAGCTCTTCGCTCCTACTGTCTACGGTACATATTTTCCAAACACATGTTGATTATAACATAGTTTCAATTAAATGTCAAAGCTATTTGTATCAATCTTTATGCCAGGTCCCATTGTAGAGGAAACAGAAACATTTAAAATATATTTTCCTTTTACTACTGATGGTTTTGTTTTAACAATTAATGATACAAAGGCTTTTAAGTTTTCTACTAATTTTGCTTCATCAAATGAAGATTTACCGATTAGTACATGAACGTTACCATAGCTATCTGCGCGATATTCTACACGTCCTTTTTTTACATCTTCAACGGCTGTTTTAGTATCTAGTGTAACAGTTCCAGTTTTAGGGTTTGGCATTAAACCTTTTGGTCCTAATACTCTACCAATTCTACCTAATTGAGGCATCATATCTGGTGTTGCAATCATAGTATCAAATTCAAACCAATTTTCTTTTTCAATTTTTTCTAAATAGTTTGTATCTCCAACATAATCTGCTCCAGCTGCTTCTGCTGCTTTTGCTGCTTCACCTTTTGCAATAACTAAAACTCTTTTTGTTTTTCCTGTTCCGTTTGGTAATACAACAGCTCCTCTTAATTGTTGATCAGCTTTTTTTGTATCAAGATTTAATCTTAATGCTAATTCAATAGAAGAATCAAAGCTTGTTGTAGATGTTTCTTTTGCTAAATGGATAGCTTCTTCAATTGTATAAGTTTTTGTTTTATCAATTTTTGACAAAGCTTCTACATACTTTTTACCTTTTTTCATTATTTTACCTCCTTATGTGGTTTGTTAGCGGATTTTAATTTCCTCCCACAGGGGAAATAGATTATTCTTCTCCTTCGATTTTAACACCCATATTACGAGCAGTTCCAGCAACAATTTTCATTGCAGACTCTACTGTATAAGCATTTAAATCTGGTAATTTAATTTCAGCAATTTCTTTAAGTTGTGCTTGGCTTAAAGTACCAACAGTTTCGTTTTTACCTTTTACAGCACCTTTTTTAATTCCTAAAATTTTCTTAATCAATTCTGCTACTGGTGGAGTTTTTAAAGTGAAATCAAATGTTCTATCTTCATAAACATTGATAACAACTGGTATTACATCTCCCATTTTATCTCTTGTAGCATCATTATATTTTGTACAAAATTCTTGTAAGTTAATACCTGCAGGTCCTAAAACTGTTCCTACTGGTGGCGCTGGTGTTGCTTTTCCAGCTGGAATTTGTAATTTAATAACTCTTGTAATTTGTTTTGCCACGAAAAACACCTCCTACTTTATCGCTTTTCATGCGTGGTCCAAATGATATCCGCTCAAATTCAATCTCCCACTTATCACTATATAACTCATATAGCGAATACACTATATCATATTTTTATTCATTTGTAAACAATTATTTTGTTTTTGTTTTTTGTTTTAAAGAAATCATAACCTCATAGGCATTTGCTTTCTTTATTAAATTATCATTTCCAATATATTCTCTAGGAGTAATAGTTACATCAATTTTTTTCTCTTCAAAAAGCGAAGTATAATTAGAAGCATATTCATTCATTTTTATATCAATAGCTTCTTTCAACTCTTCCATATACCTTTTAGGAATTGGATATCCTATTCCTTGAATAAAAAATCTAGAGGCTAATAATCTTGTTGGATCCTGATAAAATTGAACATTATATTGATATTGACTTAAGAATTGATTCATAACAAGTTCTAATTTAGAATCCATTTGTTTCAATACAGTTTCATAATTTTTATAATATGGGCTATTTAAATAAGAAATTTCCTCTTCTGAATAATTTCCATTTTTTATTTCAGACAATTTTTTTTGTACTGCAATCAGTTTGTCAATTTCATTTCTAGGGCCTTCTGAAATAGTTTTTGCCATATTTGTTTTTTCTTCTATTTCTTTTTGCATTTGCTCTACTATTTTAGATGCTTCTTGTTGTATATTTGCCATATTATGCCTTCTCTATTTCTGAAAGTTCTAATTCTACTACAGTTTCTTGACCAAATAAATCTAAAGTTACTTCTATTTTCTGAGTTTCATTATTGATAGATTTTACTTTACCAAACATATTTGCAAAAGGACCATTAATAACTTTAACCATATCATCAACATTTAAACTATTGCCAATTTCAAGTCTGCTCATACCCATACTTCCCAATATTTTATCCACTTCTTGTGGAGTTAAAGGAAATGGTTTTGCCCCTTTACCAGAAGAACCAATGAATCCTGTTACTCCTGGAGTATTTCTAACAATGAACCAAGCTTCATCAGTCATAACCATTTCTACTAAAATATATCCAGGAAACATTTTTTTGATCTTTTTCTTTTCTTTTCCATCTTTTACTTCTACTTCTGTTTGTTCTGGAACTACTACTCGAAAGATATAATCTTCCATACCCATAGAAGAAGCACGCATTTCTAGTTTTTCTTTTACTTTATTCTCATGTCCTGAGTAAGTATTTACTACATACCATTCTTTTTCCATTAACCAATCACCATCTTTACTGTTGAAATTACAAAATCTAATCCGGCAAAAAATAATCCGAATACTAAAATACAAGCTAAAGTAGCTACTGAATTTTCAATCATTGTTTTTTTATCAGGCCACTTTACTTTTTTCATTTCTTTTTTGACATTTACTAAAAATTTAGCTAGTTTTTTCAAATTCATCCATCCTTTTTTTGTTCAAATAAAAAACACTTTCGTGCCTTGAATAAATAATATCATTTTATTTAAGGCTAGTCAACATAATTTAATAAATAACTATAAATATCTAAAGCAAGTTTATCTGTATCATGTCGAATAATTTCATCTTCTATAGTAACATAGTTATTTTTTATAATTTGAACATTTTGTTTCTTTGTTTCATTTTCATCTAATTCCACTTTATCTTTTTCTTCTAATGTTTCATATTTTTTTGCAATCTCTGTTTCTATTTTTCCATCATTTGCAACTACAACGTCTATTTTTTTATTTCCTAGATAACTATTTAAGACTTTAATATGATCACTAATTTTAAATTCATCTGTTTCTCCAGGTTGGGTCATCATATTTGCTACATACATTATTTTTTGGTTGTATTTATCTAATGTATGAGTAATATCTTTACAAATTAAATTCGGCAAAATACTTGTATAAAGACTTCCCATACTTAAGATAACTAAGTCAGCATTTTTAATAGAATCTATCACGAAAGGATTCACAACAGGCTC
>RKAN01000004.1 GCA_014845975.1 bacterium
TGATAAAAGGTTATTGAATATAACTTATAGTTTACAAACAGTATAGAAGTGTCAACAGATGGTCTACTGTTTTTAGAAAATGATAAAAAATGATATAATGAAGTAGAGGTGATATTGTGAAAAGAATAACAATTTTAGCTTTACACTTAGGATATGGTGGAATAGAAAAATGTATTTCTACTTTGGCCAATACACTTTGTAAAAATTATCAAGTAAATGTTATATCTACTTATAAATTATATGAAAAACCTAGTTTTCCAATAGATGATCGTGTAAAGATAACCTATTTAATCCCAGATTTAAGTCCTTCTAAAAATGAATTTATAGATTCTGTGAAGCATTTAAAGTTTATCAAAGGCTTTAAATTAGGCATTACCAATTTAAAAGTATTGTACCTTAAAAAAAAGAAGATGATTGAAGCCATTAAAAATTGTGATAGTGATGTAATCATTTCAACTAGAGATATTCATAATGACTGGTTAGGAAAATATGGGAATCCAAATATTTTAAAAATCGGTTGGGAACATAATCATCATAACAATGATAAAAAATATATTAATAAAATTATAAAATCAGTTAGTAAATTAGATTATTTTGTATTAGTTTCAAAAGAATTAGAAGAATTTTACCGACAAAAAGTAAAATGTAAAACAGTTTACATTCCAAATACTTTAGACTATTATCCTAAAAAAGTATCAGATTTAGAAGAAAAGAGAATTATATCTGTTGGAAGACTATCTGAAGAAAAAGGATATTTAGATTTAATTGATGTATTTTCACTTGTACATCAAGTTTATCCTGATTGGAAATTAGATATTATTGGAGATGGAAATCAAAAGGAAAATATTCAAAAGAAAATAGAAGAATATGGATTAAAAGATTTCATTATATTACATGGTTTTCAAAATAAGGAATATATTAATCAATTATTACAAAAGTCTTCTATTTATGTAATGTGTTCTTATACAGAGTCATTTGGAATTGTTTTATTAGAAGCATTTTCTTTTGGTATTCCTTGTGTTGCTTTTGATAGTGCAAGAGGAGCCACAGAAATCATTAGTAATAATTGGGATGGATATTTAATAAAAGATCGTAATAAAGAAATAATGGCAAAAAAAGTATGTGAATTAATCTCTAATCCAAATAGAAGAATTATTATGGGCGCAAATGGAATAAAAAAAGCAAATCAATATAGTATGGATGAAATTAGAAAGTATTGGATACAAATCATAGAAACTGTTAAATAGATTTTTTTAATATCTATGATTTTATAATTCATTTTGGTATAATGAACATGAGGGGATTCTATGAAAAAGGTATTATTTATTTCTAGTACAGGGGGTCATTTGACTGAATTATTACAACTAAAACCATTATTTCAAAAATATGATTCCTATATTATGACTGAAAAGACAAAATCGAATGTCTCTTTAAAAAATGAATATGGTGATCACATGAGTTATTTGTTGTATTGTACAAAACATAGTAAATTGAAATATCCTTTTGTGCTTTTATTAAATTGTTTTATTAGTCTATATTACTTTCTAAAAATAAGACCAGTTGCTGTCGTTACAACAGGAACTCATACAGCGGGACCTATGTGTTGTATTGCCAAAATATTTGGTGCTAAAGTTATTTTTATAGAAACATTTGCGAATATGAAAACAAGAACGGTAGCAGGTAATTTAATTTATAAGTTTGCTGATTTATTTATCGTTCAATGGGAGAGTATGCTTGAGGTTTATCCAAAAGCAGTTTATGGAGGTTGGATATTTTGACGTTAGTGATATTAGGAACTCAGGATAAGGTTTTTCCTAGATTATTAGAGGCTATCGAAAAACAAATAGAACTTGGTAATTTAAAAGGTGAAGTTGTTGTTCAAGCGGGAAGTACAAAATTTGAAAGTGAATATATGAAAATATTTGATTTAATTCCAATGAAACAATTTGATGAATTACTTTCTAAAAGTGATTTAATTATTACACATGGTGGAGTAGGAACGATTTTATCAGCACTTAGAAAAGATAAGAAAGTTATTGTGGTTCCAAGGCTTGCTAAATACCAGGAACATGAAAATGATCATCAACTAGAAATTGTAGATTCGTTTTCAAAATTAGGTTATATTTTACCTTGCAAGGATTTAAATGAATTATCTGGTGTATTAGAACAAGTAAAAAAATTTAAACCTAAAAAGTATGTTTCTGATAACCATAAAATGTTAAATTTAATTGAAGATTATATAGATAACATATAGGGGGATTTATGAAAAAAGACTTAAAATTAGCGAAGTGATTCAATTGATATAGTTTATAAATCTTATATTGATGAAAGTGAACGTTTTCACTCTGTAATTTTAAAAGAATATATTAAGAAATATTATCCAGATGCATTTATAAATAAAAGCGTTGATTTGGATAATGCCAATGCTATATCACTTTTTTTAAGAGAACAAGGAAATATTGTTTTCTTGAATGATACAACTTATCAAAATGGAGTTCCCGATCCACATGGAAAAACAGGGATTGTCATTATGCCAGATTTTATGTTGGAATCACAAAAAGATGCTTTACTGGAATTGAGTGATGAAATAAAGGATTATGATGGATTACAAATTTGGCACAATTTTGAGACACATGATAGTTGTAAAATGATGTTTACAAAAACAAAGGAACAAGTAAAAACAATTATTCCTTATTGTATTGAAGAATTTGTAAATCATAAAATAAAATAATTTAAAGGAGGTATGTTACATGTTAGAAGGATTAAATGAAAAACAAAAAGAAGCAGTTGTAACTACAGAAGGTCCTGTTTTGGTTTTAGCTGGAGCAGGTTCAGGAAAAACAAAAGTATTAACTACTAGGATTGCTTATTTAATTCAAGAAAAAAATATATCTCCTTTTCATATCTTAGCCATTACTTTTACGAATAAGGCTGCGAAAGAAATGAAAGAAAGAGTTGTGAAAATATTAGGTAGTATTGGACAAGATATGCAAATATCAACATTTCACTCTTTTGGACTTTATATTCTTCGTAAGAATTATGAATTATTAGGATATCATTCTAATTTTACAATATTAGATAGTGATGATAGTTTAACTGTAATAAAAAAAATATTAAAAGAAATGAATTTAGATCCCAAATTTTATAATCCAAAAGCAATTCGAAATAGTATTAGTGGCGCTAAAAATGAATTAATAGAACCTCATGAATATTCGAAATATACAGGAAATGATTTTGAAGAGAAAGTATTAATGGTATATGAAAAATATCAAGAACGTTTAAAAAGAAATAATTCTTTAGATTTTGATGATTTATTAATGCAACCAATCTTATTATTTAAGAATCATCCAGAAGTTTTAAAAGAGTATCAAGAGCGTTTCCAGTATATATTGGTAGATGAATATCAAGATACAAATGAGGCCCAATATATTTTAATTAAAATGATGAGTGCAAAATATCGTAATATTTGTGTGGTTGGTGATAATGATCAAGCAATTTATTCTTGGCGTGGTTCTAATTATCGTAACATTTTAAATTTTGAAAAAGATTATAAGGAAGCAAAAACAATTTTTTTAGAAGAAAATTATCGCTCTACTAAAACTATATTAGAAGCGGCTAATTCTGTAATTCAACATAATAAGGAAAGAAAAGATAAAAATTTATGGACAAGCAATGAAGACGGTATAAAGATTAATTATCATCGTTCGGAAAGTGAAAAAGATGAAGCTTTTTATGTAATTACGGAAATTAAAAAACTAATAAATAAGGGAGAAAGGCCAGAAGATATTGCTGTTTTATATCGTACAAATGCTCAATCTAGAGCAATTGAAGATGTATTGTTAAGAGAAAATATTCCTTATAAAGTAATTGGTAGTTTTTATTTCTATAATCGAAAAGAAATTAAAGATTTAATCAGTTACTTAAAACTAATTTATAATGAATATGATGATACTAGTTTACTACGTGTCATTAATGTCCCAAAAAGAGGAATTGGCTTAAAAACAATTGAATCTTTAGCCACAAAGGCTGTTACGAATCAGAAATCTATTTATGAAGTAATTGATAGTGGAAAAGAATTAAAATTTAAAGAGATGATTGAGTCTTTAAGACAAGAATCAGAGAATTTATCTCTTACAGAATTAGTAGAACTTGTTTTAGATAAAACAGGTATGAAACAAGAATTAATTCAAGAAAAATCCTTAGAGGCTGATATTCGTCTTGAAAATTTGGAAGAATTTAAAACTATTACAAGAAACTTTGAAGAGAGAAATGGAATTATTTCTTTAGAAGAATTTTTATCTGAAATCTCATTGGTTTCTGATATTGAGGAACATAAAGATAATAAACATGTAGTGACTTTGATGACGATTCATTCTGCTAAAGGCTTAGAATTTGAAAATGTATTTATTGTAGGATTAGAAGAGGGCATATTTCCTCATCGAAATTCCTTTGATTCTATAGAACAAATGGAAGAAGAACGAAGACTATGTTACGTTGCTATTACTAGGGCTAAGAGAAATCTTTATTTAGTAAATGCAAGAAGAAGAATGATTTTTGGTGATTCTGCGTGTAATCCACCAAGTAGATTTTTAGAGGAAATTGATAAAAAATGCTTAAATATTGAAGATAATGATCAAAAATTTGACAAAGATGCTATGATTGATGATACAATAGAATATAAGATTGGTGATCGTATACTTCATGAAGTATATGGAGAAGGTATTATAGTGTCTATGGACAAAAGTATTTTAACAGTGGCTTTTCCACATCCTCATGAAATTAAAAAATTAATGAAAGGTCATAAATCGTTTAAAAAAATTAGTTAGAATATAAGTTGATTAAATGGAAGGTGATTGAATGAGTGAAGTTCTCGAATGGATAAAAAATTTGCCAGAAAATTTTAAAGATTTTATTATTGATAATGGAAGAAATCCCATTCTTTGGATCCTATTATTTTTTACTGGTATGTTAGTTTTTTTCCTTACTTATAATGCTTTAAATAAAAATAAGCAATAATATAAAGAGTGCTTTTAAAAAGCTCTTTTTTTTGTTATAATTTAAGTTAGAGGATGATAGAATGAAGAATAAAGGATTTGTATTATTAGAAACATTAGTTGCCAGCACATTTATTCTAGGAGTAATGATTTTTTTGTTTATCCAATTTTCTTCTATTAAAAGATCATATGAAACAAGTTTTCATTATAATACAGTACCGGGTTTATATCATGCAAAAGAATTTGCCAATTTTCTAAAATGGGATGGTTATTTAACTATTGATGATCAATTAACGAATTCAACAAAAGGTTATGTGGATATTACCAATTGTTTATATTCAGGTTCTTTGTGTAAACAATTAGTAGTTGATATGAAAGCAAAAAAGATATTATATGTAGGAGAAAACATCTCTAACTTAAAGAATAATTTATCAACCTCAAATTATAATAAAGATGTTTTTAGTGAAAGCTTGAAGCGTTTTATTTTACAAATGAATTCAGTAGAATCAAATGGAAGAAGTAGAATTATTGTAGAGTATAAAGATAACACTTATGCAACTGTATTAATTGATTTATCTGATATGAATGATGTGAGAGCGGAATATAAAATTAATTATTATTTAATGAATGTAAATGGAAATGGTTATTCATTGAAAGAAACCGAAACTTATACTGACCAAGTTTATTCTAAAGTTTCACCGAATCCAAAGCAATATGAAGGATTTACATCTCCTTCTCTTCAAACATTAGTGGTAGATCCTAAAGGAATCTCGGAATTAAATTATTATTATACGAGAAATCAATATAATTTTATTTTAAAAACAGGTACTGGAACAACAACTACTGGCTCAACTTCTAGTGGAAAATATTATTATGGAACTAAAATTAGTTTGAAAGCAACTACAGCTACTGGATATACTTGGTCAAAATGGGTAAGTAATTCTTCTAAGGTTACTAATATTACAGCGATAAATTCTAATTTCACAATGCCAGCTAGTGATATAGAGGTTACTTCTACGGCTACTCTTAATACACATCAATTAATTTTTAATGCTAATGGCGGAAATGTAAGCATCGATAATAAATCTCTTGATTATGGAACACAATATGGGGAACTTCCTACTCCTAATCGAACAGGTTATACATTTTTAGGATGGTTTACTTCTTTGAGTGGTGGCGATTTAGTTACGAATACTATGATTATGCAAGATGAGGACGTAACGATTTATGCTCATTGGAGTCCAAATTATGTCGAAGTTAATATAACAAATTTTTATGGAATTTATGATGGATCTCCCCACACTGGATTTATTTCTACAACAATGAGTGATGTTAAAATTGCTTATGGAACAAATGAAGGAAATTATAATTTAGGAACTCTTCCAACTTATACAAATGCTGGTACATATGTAGTATATTGGAAGGCAACTCAACCTAACTGTTTACCAACAACGGGGTATCTTACTATTAAAATAGAAAAAGCAATTCCATATTTTAAGTTGGATACAACAAATGGTTATATTAAAGTTTTGACAAACAGCGATGGTAATATAGAAGCGATTAGTCAAAATACATCTATAGTTGATAGAGTATATAAAACTAGTAATGAATTTAGAATTTTACCTAAAAATTTTGGTGATTTTGGTGATGTAAATATTGATGTAATAATTAGTGAATCTACGAATTATCATTCAATTAGTGATAGTGTTAAAGTAAATGTAAGTAAACGATTAATTCCTAGTAATTTAAACTATTTAGATCCTTCTGGAAAATATAAATATGGTTATTTAAATCCTAGTGGTACTTATATAGAAGATTATGATTCTATGTGGAGAGTTACTAACGATATTTATATTTCAGAAAGTGGTTACTATTATATGTATGGTTATACTGGAGTTGTTCCTCGAACTTGTCTTTATAATAATCCAAATGGTTTAAGTCTTTATCAATCATTTACTTCAACAGACGGTTATTCCCTTTATATACCTTCTGGAAAATATTTAAGATTATGTGTATTAGTTGGATATGGTGGTAGTTTAGATGCTCTTGATTTAAGAAAGATTACTTTTAAATAACCAATTGTAAAAAAATGATTTAATATTTATATTACTTTAAAAAGCTCTTTTCGTTATAATTTAAGTTAGAGATGATATTTCTGGAGTCGTTGTATACTATTGGGGAGATTCTATTCCAAATGCTAATTCAGGATGGATATCTTCAAATGGTGGTAATATTGATGTAAGTTTTTATCTTGAAAGAAGACAAAATTATGATCAACGGGGAAATAAGTATTTTGGTGTAAAAGATGCTTGTGGTAATATCAATTATACTGAATTTAAATGGCTAATGACTTGGTATGATGGTAGTACAGGTTGGGGTATACAAATTCCAACAGATGGTTTAAATTACTATGTATCTGGAGAAAATCATTGGGGAACAATCTGGATAAAAGATGCAAGTAGAAGTACAAAATTGGCTGAATTTCGAGCAAATAGTGGAGCATCTGGAAAACAGGATGGTAATACTAGTGTTTGGATTGGATGGGAAGCATTTGCATTTGCTGCTTGGAATTAGACAATAAATTCATAAAAATTCATAAAAATTCATAAAAAAAGTAAAAATACTAGAAAAAAACTAGATAATAGTGTAAAATATTTGTTGTTCGAAAAGGTAAGGAAGATGATGTATGAAAAAGACTAAAATAATTTGTAGTATTGGGCCATCAAGTTGTCCTTCTGATGTTATGGAACAGATGGTTCGAAATGGTATGAATGTAGCTAGAATTAATTTTTCTCATGCTACATTGGAAGAAAAACAAGGTGTTGTTGCATCTGTTAAAGAGGTTAGAAAAAGAACAGGATCTAACGTTGCAATCCTTTATGACACAAAAGGGCCAGAATTTAGAAATGGCATGTTAGAAAATGATGAAATCAATCTTGTTGAAGGTAAGAACATTAGAGTTGTTAAAGAAGATGTTTTAGGAAACGAGGAAAGGTTTTCTGTAAATCATCCTAGCGCAATAGATTCTTTAAAAGTTGGAGATGTCATTTTACTAGAAAATGGATTGATGAAAATTGAAGTCATTAGTGAAGATAATGATGGCGGAGTTACTTGTAAAGTTATTAATGGTGGTGTTTTAGGAAATAAAAAAAGCCTAAGTGTTCCTGGGGTTCATTTGGATATTCCATTTATTGGTGAACAAGATAAAGAAGATATTATTTATGCTTGTGAACATGAGGGTGATTTTATTGCTTTGTCATTTGTTTCTACAAAGGATGACGTTTTAGAAGCTAGAGAACTTTTAAAACAATGTGGTAGAGATGATATGAAGGTTATTTCAAAAATTGAAAGCACTACAGGAGTAGCAAATTTAGATGAAATTGTTGAAGTCAGTGATGGATTAATGGTTGCTAGAGGTGATTTAGGAGTGGAAGTTCCTATGGAAGAGTTACCTTATGTAGAAAAGTTAATGATCCAAAAATGTCGTGAGCAAGGAAAAATTTGTGTTGTGGCTACTGAAATGCTTGAATCAATGAAAAAATCAGCTCGTCCAACAAGAGCAGAAGTATCAGATGTTGCTTATGCTGTTATGTCTGGCGCAGATGCTGTTATGTTATCGGGAGAAACAACAGTTGGTAAATTTCCTATTGAAACAGTTGGATATATGGCTAGGATTTGTGAAAATGCTGAAAAACACAATGAAAATAAATTATCATTTGATTATAAAAAAGTAATTGGTTTAACTCAAACAATTGCTAATAGTGTTGTTTTAAGTGCTAATATGTTAAATGCTAAATTAATTGGAGCTTCAACAATCAGTGGATTTACTGCAAGAAAAATTAGTAATTTGAGACCAAATTGTCCTATTTTAGCAATTTGTCCTAATGAAGATGTTTGCAGAGAGTTAGCTTTAAATTACGGCGTATATACGAAGGTTGTTCCAATGTTAAATACAACAGATGAAGTGTTAGAAGAAGCTTTAAAATCTGCAAAAGAATTTATTCCTATGGAAAAGAAAGATGTTGTTGTATTAACTGGTGGATTCCCTAATACTGGAATTAAAAAAACAACTAATTTAATGAAAATAGAAGAAATTTAATTCTTCTATTTTTTAATCGTTAAATTTGGTATAATAATAATGGTGAAATTTATGATACAAAATAGAATCGACGAATTAATAAAAATATTAAATGAAGCAAGCCGTAATTATTATGAATTAGATAATCCTACTATCACTGATCAAGAATATGATGATTATTATCATGAATTGGAACAATTAGAGAAAAAATATCCAGAGTTTATTAGAGATGATTCTCCTACTAAAAGAGTTGGTGGAAAAGTTATTAAAGAATTTTCTAAAGTAACACATGAAATCCCGATGATGTCATTAGGAGATATTTTTAGTGAGGATGAAATTATTGAGTTTGATGAAAGAATTAAAAAAGTAATTCCGAATCCTCATTATGTTTGTGAATTAAAGATCGACGGTTTATCTGTTTCTTTATTATATAAGGATGGAAAACTTGTTAGGGGGGCAACTAGAGGAAATGGTGTTGTTGGAGAAGATATTACTCATAATGTGGAAACCATTAAATCAATTCCACTTACAATTCCTTATCACGATGATATAGAAGTTCGTGGGGAAATATATATGCCTAAAAAATCATTTATTAAATTAAATGAGGAAAGAAGTTCTTTAGGACAAAGTTTATTCGCAAATCCTAGAAATGCAGCAGCGGGTTCTGTACGACAATTAGATTCTAGTATAGCAGCTAAACGTAATTTATCTACATTTATTTATCATCTGCCTAATTTTAAACAACATGGTATTTATTATCATCACGAAACTTTAAAATTTATGAAAGATTTAGGTTTTACTGTAAATCCTAATATTATTGTTGCTAGTAATATTCAAGAGGTAATTGACTTTGTAAAAAAATGGACAGTCGAAAGAGATAGCCTTCCTTACGAAATAGATGGAATTGTTATCAAGGTAGATAATTTATTGGATCAACAAAAATTAGGATTTACGGCTAGAACTCCAAAATGGGCCATTGCTTATAAATTCCCAGCAAAAGAGGTTTTGACAAAGCTTCAAAATATTGAATTTTGTGTAGGTCGAACAGGAAAAATAACTCCACGTGCTGATTTGGACCCTGTTCATTTAGCAGGTTCTGTAATTCGTAGTGTAACATTACATAATGAAGATTATATTAAAGAAAAAAATATTATGATTCATGATACCATAGCAATTCATAAAGCTGGTGATGTTATTCCAGAAGTTGTTCGAGTTATTAAAGAAAGACGAACAGGAGAAGAAATTTCTTTTAAAATGATTAAGAACTGTCCTATTTGTGGAACAGAACTTGTAAAGCATGAAGAAGAAGTTGCTTATTATTGCCCTAATCCCCATTGTGATGCTAGAAATATAGAAGGCCTTATTCATTTTTCAAGTAGAGATACCATGAATATTGATGGATTTGGTGAATCTATTGTAGAAGATTTTTATAATATGGGATATTTAAAATCTATTCCTGACTTTTATAGATTACATCAATATAAACAAGAGTTGAAGGAATTAGAAGGTTTTGGAGAAAAGAGTATTCAAAATTTATTGGATTCTATTGAAAATAGTAAAAAAAATTCTTTAGAAAAATTATTATTTGCTTTAGGAATTCGTCATGTTGGAAAAAAGGTAGCAAAAATTTTGGCTAGTCACTTTGAAACAATTGATAAATTGATGGATGCATCTAAGGAAGATATTGAATCAATACCTACAATTGGTGAAATTATAGCAAATTCTGTTTATAGTTATTTTAAACAAGATAAAAATCAACAAATGATAGACAATTTAAAAAAATTGGGAATTAACATGTCTTTTACAGGAGAGAAAATTATGGTAGATGAAATGTTCGAAGGAAAAACTTTTGTTTTGACTGGGACATTAACAAAATTAACTCGTGAGGAAGCATCTATTGAAATTGAAAAAAAAGGTGGAAAAGTAACGAATAGTGTTACTAAAAAAACAAATGTAGTAGTAGTTGGTGAAAATCCAGGCAGTAAATATCAAAAAGCACAAGAACTTAATATTGAAGTTTGGAAAGAGGATAATTTGCTTTCTAGATTATCAATTGACTAATATATGAAATTATTATAAAATAAATTTCAGAATAGGAGGGTTATATGAATAATAAGGGTTTTGCAGTTAGTGGAATTATATATACGATACTTATTATTTTTTTGGTTCTCCTTTTTGGAATTCTGTCCCTTTTTAATAGTCGAAAGAATGTTTTAGATAAACTAAAAAATAATGTAATAGGGGAAGTTAATACAGTTACTAATGTTACTTATGAACCATTTACTCAGTCTGGGGAAGTAATTGAATTTGTTGCTAAAGCAAGAGGATATTATCAATTTCATTTATATAGCCCTAAGATTGGCACAACAAATGGATCTCAAGTAACTACAGAAATCTATCTATCAAAAGGAGAAACTTTATATTTTTTAATTGGTGCTAGTAATTATAATAATGGTCAAACTATAATAAGAACTGGTAGAGAAGATAACTCTACTGTAATTATAAGAGCTTCTACATCCTCATTTGTAGCAAGTAATTATAATGGAAAAATTTTTACAAATACAGTTATTAAAGAAAAAAGTGTTACGGATACTGCAGGAAAAATAGAAGTTAAATACTTAAATAAAGAAAAAATCAATAAAAATTTGAATAAAGTCAAATATATTAAAGATTGTATTAATGGAGCTGTTTCTGGTTCTAGTGAATGGTCTGAAATAGTTGCTTTGGTAGATGGTGATAATAAAGCAAGAGGAAAGAGTGTAACTAGCTTAAAAAATATTTCTAGTGTTACTGGTCATAATCTTTCATTCGCAGCCGATGGAGATAATAATACATATGCTGCGATTTCTTCAAAGGAAGAACAATGTGTTATTGTTGATTTAGAAAGAACTTATAATTTGGATAGTATCTCTATTTTACATTCTGTTGGGAAGTCTTATTATGGAAATAAAACTTATGTATCTAGTGATGGGATTAATTATACTTTGATTAGAAATCAGGAACAAACAGAAACATCTTCAGGCATATTGATTAGTTCTTATGAATCAGAGCTTGTTACAAAAGTTGGAAATATTGATGTTCCGATGAAAGATTTTGATGGTGCTACTTGGATTCGAGTTTTTCATCATGATAATTTAAGCGGAAAAGAATTATGGAGTTCGTTATCGCAAGTTAGTTTAGCGAATGGATATGATTCTTTGTATCGTCAAAGTATTTTAGCTTATTTAGATAATTTTAAAAATAAAAATGGTGAATATGAGTTTTTATTAGAATACCCTCAGATAAGTGGTTATAATCGATGGATTCAAAAAACTAATCCTTTAAAAACAACAAAAGTATCTGGAAAAACCACTGTTTCTGGGTATAAAGCCGTTTCTATTTCTTGGACAGGATCTAACTGGGGTGGTTTAGCAAAATCTAATACTAGTTCTACTTTATTGGATGGATCTATTGCTAATAATAATTGGTTTTATGCAATTGGTGCAAAATCTTCTTGGAACGGTGGAATTCCAGGGCCTGGAAAGGTTAACAAAGGTAGTGTTGATTTATGGGTTCGAATTGACAATTTAAAATAATTTTATATTTTTATTTCTAAAAAGACAAATTAGAAGACGAATTTTTAAAATTTGTCTTTTTTGTTGTAGAGAAAATTCATATTTGTCTTTTGAAAAAATTGAAAAATTTTAATATATTAACAATAGGTGATTTTATGAAAAAACTTTTAAAATTAATGATTGTTATTTGTTTTTCTTTACTTTTTGCTATTTATATTTATGAAAAATTAGATTATCAGTTTCATTCTGTTGAAATTGATAATGTTTTTTTTAATGATATATCTGTCAATGAACATCAATATATTGGGTATATTGAAATTAATCGTTTGAATATTAAAAGAGAATTAGAAAGATTAGAATATAGACAAGTTTG
>RKAN01000090.1 GCA_014845975.1 bacterium
TATTGGGTGATAAAAATGAAAAGAAATAGTAACAGACAATCTAACAACGTAAAAAATAGTTTGAATAAAAAATCTAAAACAATTAATAATTGTAAAAGAACAAACGATATTAAAAATTCAAACCATAATGTAGGATTTGAAGAAGACTCTAAGTCATTTGCGTTAGATGAAAATGACGATCATTCTTTTGAATTAAAATAGATTGTAAAGAATTTTACCCAAAATTAAAGAGACGAAGAGTCTCTTTTATATTAGTTTTATACTTAAAAACATAATAACAGATCCAATAAAAAAATAAAATATCGCCCTCTTCTCCTTTGCTTTTTTTACCTCTGGGAGTAATTCATAAAATGAAATTTGAATCATAATTCCCGCTATCATTGCTAATAAAAATCCCATAAATTTATAAGTAATGTAATCTTTTAAAAATAGACATGTAACAATTGCTCCAACAAACTCAGATAATCCTGCAATAGCAGTGTAAAATAATGCCTTTTTTTTGCTGTTTTTCGAATAATAAATAGGTAATGCTATTGTAATACCTTCTGGGATATTATGGAGTGCTATAGCGATTGTAAGAGTAATTCCAAGCTTAATATCTGTATTACTTGCTATAAAAGTCGCCATTCCTTCTGGAATATTATGCATCATAATAGCAATAAACGAAATGATACCAATTTTATAAATAGAATTATTACTAGGTATCAATTGATCAATAAAAGAAGACAAAATAACACCCAAGGTAAAAAAGATACAAACAAATAAAACAGCAGGAAATGGATAATAATAAGTTGATAAATAAGAAAAAGATTCTGGAATTAAGTCAACAATAGAAACTGTAATCATTACTCCAGCAGCAAAAGCAAAGGCACCAATAAGAAGTTTTTTATTTTTACTAAAAAATATTAAAATGCTTCCAATAATAGTAGATAATCCTGCTAAAAATGATAATAATAAAGCAATCCAAGTTTGTTTCATATCGTTCACCAATAAACTATATGAAATAGGCTCAAAAATATACAAAAATAGGCTAAATAAAGCCTATTTTAATCTTTCTAATACACTTGTACCTGTAGGAGCATTTACATTAAAATTATCAGCAATTGTAGCACCAATATCAGAATAAGTTTTCAAAATTGGTAACTGTTCTGGATTTTTAAATTTCTTAGAATAAAATATTACAGGAACATTTTCTCTTGTATGATCTGTCCCTCTAAAAGTAGGATCGTTTCCATGATCAGCTGTAATCATTAATAAATCATCTTCTTTTAATAAAGAAAGAATTTCAGGTAAATGATTATCAAATTCCTTTAATGCCTTACCATATCCTTCTACATCTCTTCTATGTCCATATTTAGAATCATAGTCATTTAAATTAGCAAAGCAAAGACCTGTAAAATCACTTTGAATGGTTTCTTTAATCTTTTGAATGCCATCTAAATTATCCTTTGTTTTAGTACTAGAAGTAATACCACAATTGTTAAAAATATCACTAATTTTACCAATTGCTACTACAGAATAATGTTGATCATGTAATGAATCTAAAACCGTTGAGTGGGCAGGATTTAAAGCATAGTCATGTCTATTAGGTGTTCTTACAAAATTACCAGGTTGTCCTATATAAGGACGAGCAATAATTCTTCCTACTTTCCATTCTTCTTTTTTAGTTAATTCTCTTACCTTTTCACAAATACTATAAAGCTCTTCTAAAGGAATAACATCTTCATGAGCAGCAATTTGTAAAACAGAATCAGCAGAGGTATATACTATTAATGCACCTGTTTTCATTTGTTCTTCTCCTAATTCCTTGATTATTTCTGTTCCTGAAGCTGCTTTATTTCCAATTACTTTTCTTCCACTAATCTCTTCTATTTGACGAATAAGTTCTTCTGGAAAACCAGTATTTAAAAATGTCTTAAATGGTTTTTCAGTAATGACTCCCATCATTTCTAAGTGGCCTGTTAAAGTATCTTTGCCATTACTAACTTCCTCTGCTTTTGTAAAATAAGCGATTGTTTTTTCATTAGTTCCATTTAAGATATTAAAATATCCTAAATTTTTAAAATTTGGTAATTCTACTTTTGTTCTTTCAACTGTATGGCCAAATGTATTAGTTCCCTCATCATGAAATTTATCTGCATCTTTTGCAGCTCCAATTCCAACAGAATCTAATACAATTAAAAATATTCTTTTAAACATAATTTTTCCTCCTTTAGTGATGTGGGTGATATTCATAATTCTCTTTTTTCAATTGAGTAGATACATGAGTATATATTTGAGTTGTAGAAATACTGCTATGTCCAAGTAATTCTTGAATACTTCTTAAGTCTGCCCCATTTTCTAATAAATGAGTCGCAAAAGAATGTCTTAAGGTGTGTGGTGAAAAATGAGCTTTAATTCCTTTTTCTATTGCTAATTGTTCAATTATCTTAAACATAGATTGTCTCGATATTTTTCTACCTAAGTTATTTAAAAATAGATCATTTGTTAATTGTTTTTTTATTAATTGAGGACGATATTCTTGAATATAAATCTTTAAATACTTCGTTGCTTGGTCATCAATTGGAACAATTCTTTCTTTTCCACCTTTTCCTAGCACTCTTACAATATTTTCATCTAATTCTAAGTCGTAAATTGTTAGATTTACTAATTCACTGACTCGAAGTCCTGAAGAATACAAAAGTTCTAACATAGCCTTATTTCGATAATCATATTTTGTATTTAATTCAATATCTAATAATTGATTTACTTCTTCTAAAGATAATACATTAGGTAAAGTCTTTTTTAGTTTTGGAAGTTCTATATATTCCATAGGATTATTATTAATATATTTATTTTTTTCCATAAAATGATAGAAATTCTTTAAAACAGTTATAGTATGTGCAACACTTCGTATACTCTTTTTATTTTGTTCTTCAACTAAAAAAGTATGAATATCTTCTTTTGTCTCTTTTAATATATTTTTCTCTTTTAGAAATTGCAGAAATTTGTTTAAATCATTAGAATAAGATAAAATTGTATTGTTCGAATATTTTCTATCAATTTTTAAATAATCGATATACTCATTTATGTAGTTTATATTATGCATTTCACTCACTACCATTCTTTTTTATTATACCATTATTTTTACGATTATTTCTATTTTTTATGTCAACTTTACAGTTGGTATCAATCAGAATATGTGTTACAATAAAAAAGGTGATGTATATGAGAGAACCTTTATCAATTAAAATGCGTCCTAAAAAAGTCGAAGATATTATTGGACAAACTCATTTATTAAAAGAAGGAAACATATTATATAATTTAATTCATAATGACTTTTTAGTTTCTATGATTTTATATGGAAAACCTGGTATTGGAAAAACTAGTATTGCAACAGCTATCGTTGAATCCCTTCATTTAAAGTATCGATTTTTAAATGCTGTCATTAATAATAAAAAAGATTTTGATGTTGTTGTAGAAGAAGCCAAACTTTTTGGTGGCTTAGTTGTTATTATGGATGAAATTCACCGTTTAAATAAGGACAAACAAGATTTGTTATTGCCCTATTTAGAAAATGGACTTATTACTTTAATAGGATTAACAACGTCAAATCCTTATCATAAAATTAATCCTGCTATTAGAAGTAGATGCCAAATTTTTGAATTAAAGGAATTAACTGTAGATGAAGTGATAGAAGGGTTAAATAAAGCAGTTGAAAAAAATTATCTAGAAAATATTCAAATTGATGAAGAATGTCTCGCTCATATAGCAAAACTTTCAAATGGTGATCTAAGATATGCCTATAATTTATTAGAACTTGCATATTATGCTTCAAATGATCATATTATTACCCTTGAATTAGTAAAATCAATTAATAGTAAACCAGTATTCTTTCATGACAAAAATGAGGATGGTCATTATGATGTAATTAGTGCATTTCAAAAATCCATTCGAGGAAGCGATGTAAATGCTTCTTTACATTATCTAGCTCGTTTAATCGAAGCAGAAGACTTAGATATTTTATATCGTAGAATGACAGTAATTGCTTATGAAGATATAGGATTAGCAAATCCAATGATTGGTCCAAAAGTAGAAGCAGCTATTGCTGCCTGTGAACGATTAGGGCTTCCAGAAGGAAGAATTCCTTTAGGAGATATTGTAATTGAAATGGCTTTATCTCCTAAATCAAATAGTGGTCATATTGCTTTAGATTTGGCATTAAATGATATTCGAAGTGGAAATACAGGCAACGTACCAGATCATATTAAAACGCATTCACAAACTTATAAATATCCTCATAATTATCCAAACAGCTGGGTAAAACAACAATATTTACCAGATAAGCTAGTTGGAAAAGAATACTATCATCCTAAAACAACAAGCAAATATGAAATCTCTTTAAAATCTGTATATGATAAAATCAAAAAAAGCTCTCAATGAGCTTTTTATTGTGTTACATATTTTGATGCATTATTGATTATTACTTTTGTTTCGTCATAGTCTAATTGCTTAACGCCATTATCTGATGAAATTGTAGGAACATAAATTGTTTGAGAAGCACTTGTTCCAACTGATTGAAAACTTGAAACTTGAACATCAACAGGTTTTGAATCTTTATAAAATACTACTGCTGCAGTAACATCATCTAGAGTTTCACCTGAATTATTTGATAAATTTAAAGATAATTGACTATCTGTATCTGTTTTGGCAACCTCTCCAGTAACTTTATCATTATAAACAGTCTCAAATTTTGTGCTATAAATTGTTTTATTTAAAGAAATTTCTATTCTTGTTGGTAATGTAATTGTACCCTTTTCATCATACTGAGCTAAAGACAATTTAACAAAGTCTTGTTTTTTCGATGTTATATTTTTAAGATATTGTTTATCTGTTTTCATAAGATTTCCATCTTTATCAAAAAAAGCAACATCAATATTTAAATAATCAATAATATCAGAACCAGTATTGGTAACATCAAAAATAATTTCATTGTTTTCTGTAAAATATGTTTTTAAATCCATTCCTTCTGTTTTATTAACTTTTACAGTTACATCTGATGCTTTTTTAACTTCTTTTTTTTCATTTTTAGTTCCAAAACATCCTGTCATCAAAAAAATCATACATGCACTAAGTAAAAATAATTTTTGTTTCATAATTCCTCCTCTATCTTAACTATATTAAGTCTACAACAGATATTCATAAATGTCAATTCGTTAAAATGTCAAAAAAGTAATAATTGTTTGAAAATCCAGTTGCAGTAAAAATAATATAATAGCACTAACACTCAAAAATGGACCAAACGGAATAATGTCCGTTTTATTTTTAAATAAAATAATTAAAGAAATTGGTAATCCAATAAATGAAGCTAGAAAAATACAAATTAGTGCTACCTTCCAACCAAGTACCATTCCAATTACAGCCATTAATTTTAAATCTCCTCCACCCATGGATTCCTTTTTAAATAGAAAGTCTCCTATTTTCTTTAAAAGAAACAGCAAAAGAAACGATACAAAGCCATCTAATAAATGTCCTAAAATAGAGGTTCCTCCATCTTTTATCATAAATTCTATTAATAGAATAATGGATGATGATATTAAGACCTCATCTGGTATTATCATTGTCTGATAATCACTAATGATAATAATTAAAAGCATAGATATAAATGTAATGGAAATTAAAAATTGTATGCTAAATCCAAATAAATGATAAGATAATGCAAATAAAATTCCTGAACTTAGTTCAAAAACAGGATAAAAACAAGAAATTTTTTCTTTACAATTTTTACATTTTCCTCCCAAAAAAATCCAAGAAAAAATAGGGACTAACTCACTAGCCCCTAATTTATGGTTACATTTAGTGCAATGAGAAGATGGTGTTATTAGTGATTCTCCTTTTGGAATTCGATATCCTACTACGTTGTAGAAAGATCCTAAGACCGCTCCAAATATGAATGTTACAATCATATAATAAATTTCCATAAATCTCACCTCTACATTGATTGAACTGCACTATACATGCTAAACATTGGTACAATAATTGATAAAATCAATGTACCTACAATTACAGTTAAGAAAATAGTAATTGCTGGTTCTACAAATGTTTTAATTCTTGTTACTGATTCTGCATGAAGTTGTTGATAATAATCTGATACTTTGCTCATCATTTCTGGCAATTCACCGGTTTTCTCTCCTGTTACTAACATTTCGTAAGCAGGAATTGGAAATGCCCAATTATCCTTGAATGCTTCCGATATTTTATCTCCTTTTGCCAAGTTTGTAATTGTATCTAAAATAATCATTTTATAAATTTCGTTATTCGTAATTCTATTTAACACTTCCATACTATCTGTAATAAACACGTTATGAGATAATAATGATGCGAAAGTTTTTGTAAACATAGCAACTTCATTATAAATAATAGTGGTTCCTATAATAGGAGTTTTCATAGTAAGCCATTGACATATTGTACGGAATAGTTTGATATTTTTGTACATATAAATAAATAGTACAATAAATATAATAAGTCCTATTAAAATCCATACAATATATTTTCTCAAGAAATTACTAATTGCTAGAACTACTAATGTGAATTTTGGTATTGCTGATGCATCCATTGAATTATAAATTTCAACAAATTGAGGAATAACATACATCATAATGAAAACCGCAACCCCAATAGAAGCAACTAATACAATACTAGGATACATCATAGCAGTAACCATTTGCTTTCTGATTTTTTCAGAATCTGAATAATAGTTTGCTTGATCATCCAATACTTCTGGAAGTTCTCCTGTCATTTCTGCAGTTTTTACCATATTGATTAATAATTTAGGAAATGCTACATTTTGTTTTAATAATGCTTCACTAAAGTTTTCGCCCATTGTTAAATCATATATAATAGATTTTAAAATCTTTTTATATTTTTTATTTTTATATTGTCTTTCTAAAATTTTTAAAGCTTCTACTAATGGAATTCCAGCTTTAATATATGTAGAAAGTTGTGTTAAAAAGAAAATTAAATCTTTTGTCTTAAATTTTGTATTATTAACATTTGAATTTTTATGAAACATTTGAATCCATTTATTTGTACGAATACTATATACTTCATAGCCTTCACTCAATAAAAAGGAATGAACTTCAACTTTTGAAAATGCTTCAAAATAATCTTTTACAATTTTTCCCTCTGGATTTTTAGCAACGTATTCATATAGTACTTTTGTATCACTTTTTTCAGCATCTGCTCCATCAAAATTGATTAACAAAGCTTCTTTTTTCATTAAGTTTTTATTACGATTATGCTTAATAAATTCATTGTTACTAATTTTTTGCTTAATTTTTGCAGGAATTTGTCGAATGGATTGAAAAAATTCTTTTAATTGTTCAGAAAAACCAGGCTTTTCAATTTTAACTTTTCCGTTACCATAAATTGCATCTGCATTACTAGTTACAATTTTTTCTTCTGATTTTTTATTTTCGATTTTTTTATTTTTATGGATAGAAGCTTGTTTTAAATTTTTAATTTCTTTTTGTTTCCAATTTCTTAATCGATTAAACTCTTTTAAATCAAAAGAAGACTCATTGACTTTTTTCTTTGAATGAAGAAATGGAGATGCTACTAATGTAACAACTTCACCTATTCCTTTCAAAAAATACTTAGGTACTTGATAAACAAGCCAACTTATTCTAATGAAAATCTTTAAAATTACTTTTAACGTAGTAATAATTCCTCGATAAAAATATTTACAAATTAATATTGGTAATTTTAAAATTCCAAAGACTATTTTATATACGATAATAAATGGCATTAAAATAGCAGGCTTTCGCATATAAAAACACCTTCCAATCTCTTTCTACTCTCTATCATAATAAAATTATATCACAATTCAAAAAAATGTAAAACATTTTTTACTGTTTCATATAATAATTTAGAAAGGAGTATATTATGAATTACTATAATCCTTATTTTTCTGCCTATCCATATATAGCACCTATGGAAGCTACTAGAACAGGACTATTTAGTCGTTTATTAGGTGGTGTTAATCTTTCCTCTATTCTCTCAGGAACACAAAAAACATTGAATATTGTAAATCAGACAATTCCATTAGTCAAACAAGCTACTCCTATTTTAAAAAATGCAAAAACGATGTTTCGCGTAATGAATGAATTTAAAAAAGTAGAGACTCCTGTTACAAATAATGAAACTGTTGCTAAAAATACCACAGAGATTTCAAGCACGAATAGTTATGTAACATCTTCAAATAATAATGGTCCTAGTTTCTTTGCATAGAAAAACTACTCTTGACTAAAATTATGAAACAGTCGAGAGTAGTTTTTTAATAAATTTATTAATTTTTTTTAGATAAATTCTTTTTTTTAGATAAACGCTAGGAATATTTTTTAATACTTTTTTATTTTCTTCATATTTTTCTTCCAAATAATCTTTATTTTCAATAACATTTTTGATTAAAATAGGTCCTAAAATTAGTTCCATATCATTATATTTTTTTTCTCCTCTTCTAAACTTAATAATAATATATCTAATATACTTATCTATGAATGTTAATTCATTTTCAATATAAAAACCATGAGTCACCATAAATTTTCGAAGCATATAATAATCATTATTTGTTTGAATAATAAATGAATGAACTTGATTAACTTTGTTATTTTCTAGTATTTGTACAATTGTAGATGTTCCCATTCCGGCAATTACGCAAGTAGCTTTTTCTGGAATTTCAAATTCATTTAAACCATCACTGATATAAGTTGGTATATTTAATTTCATTTTTTGAAAATTGTTTCTAGCTTGTTCTATTGCATTTTTATTGACATCTGAAGCAATGCAGTAACAATTTTTATTTAATGTTAAATAAATATCTAATAAACCATGATCACATCCAATATCAATGACATTACTATTTTCTTCTACTAAAGAAGAAATTTTTTTGATTCTTTTACTAAACCTCATTATTCTCCCATATAATCTTTTAATTTTCTAGAACGAGATGGATGTCTTAATTTACGTAGTGCTTTTGCTTCAATTTGACGAATTCTTTCTCTGGTAACACCAAACATCTGACCTACTTCTTCTAATGTACGAGATTTTCCATCTTCTAATCCAAAACGAAGGCGAATTACTTTTTCTTCTCTTTCTGTCAATGTTAATAATACTTCAGCAATTTCATCTTTTAACATCTCATTTGTAGCATATTCTTCTGGACTAACATTCCTCTCATCCTTAATAAAATCACCTAAATGGGAATCATCTTCTTCTCCGATAGGAGTCTCCAAGCTTACAGGTTCTTGACTAATTTTATAAATATCTTTAATTTTATCAACAGATATATTCATTTTTTTCGCTAATTCTTCTTCGGAAGGTTCACGATTTAATTCCAGAGTTAATTGTCTTTGAATACGTGCAAGCTTATTAATTGTTTCGACCATATGAACAGGAACTCTAATTGTTCTTGCTTGGTCAGCAATTGCACGGGTAATTGCTTGACGAATCCACCAAGTAGCATAAGTTGAGAATTTATAACCTTTTGTAACATCAAATTTGTCAACAGCTTTCATAAGTCCAATATTTCCTTCTTGAATTAAGTCGAGAAATAGCATTCCTCTACCTACATATCTTTTTGCAATACTTACAACAAGTCTTAAATTTGCTTCTGCTAATGTATTTTTCGCCATTTCATCTCCAGCTACAATTCTATCTGCTAATGCAAGTTCTTCTTCTGTTGACAATAGTTTGATTTGTCCTATTTCTTTTAAATACATCCTAACTGGATCATTAATTGTTAAATCTTTTGTTAATGTACTATCATCTAGTAATATTTTTTGAGGATCAGAATCATCATCATCATCTTCTGATATAATTGTAATATTATTTTCATTCAAAGCATTATATAGTTCATCTAAAGAATCTGCATCTAATTCTAGACCTTTTAAAGATTGTGCTAATTCTTCATAACTAATAGTTCCTTTTTCTTTTCCTTTTTTTATTAATTCGTCTTTTCTTTGTTCAAAAGTTTTAATTTCATTTACCATATTATTCATCTCCATCACATTCTAATTTTCGTCTTTCAATCATTTTTTGTAAAATTTCTATTTTTTTACTTTTATCTTTTTCTTGTTCATAAATCTGTATAACTTCTTTACTATTAAGCATATAATATAATAGATTTTGTTCAGCAATTTGATATTTATTCAGTTTAACTTTAACATTTTCTTTTTGAAGTACTATTTTTTCTGAATTTTCTTCTAGTTTTCTTCTTAAGAAATCAATTGATAAGTGAGATTCGTCACTTAATTTTTGAATTGTCAATTCTTTATAAATATCATCATCTATCTTTTTGATTTCTTCTATCATTTCATTTACATATTTAGATAAATCTAAATTATTAGATAAATTTTTTTGTAATTTATGATAATTCAGTTTATAATCCATAACATTCAAAGGATTATCAATTTTATCTTTCATCCTAGAAGCTCCATATTTTAGAATATAGTCATCTGGATCTAAGCGATCTTCGAGTCGAATGATTTTTGGTGTAACACCTATTTCAGTTAATTCTTCAATGCAACTGTTCGTTGCTTCATTTCCTGCATTATCACCATCAAAGCATAGAATTACTTCTTTTGCCATTCTTTTAATTAACATCGCTTGTTTTTTGGTAACAGCCGTTCCTAATGTTGCAACTACATTATCAATACCGATGGTATGAAGCCTAATCAATGCAAAAAAACCTTCTACAATAATAATTTGCTCTTTTTCTCTAGCGACATCTTTAGCCTTATGATAGTTATATAAAAGTTCTCCTTTTTTAAAAATTTCTGTTTCTTTTGTATTAAAGTATTTACTTGTTTTTTCTCCATTATAAATTCTTCCACTATATCCAACAATTTTTCCCGTCAAATCGTATAGTGGAAACATTATACGGTTGATATAAACATCTTTATAGCCTTTATCACCTTTGGCTACCAAACCAGTTCGTTCTAAGTCTTTTAAATCATATTTCTTTTTTAATAAAATATTAGTAAGAGAATCATAACTGTTTAGTGAAAGTCCTAATTCAAAATCTTTAATAATGCTACTATCAAATTTTCTATTTTCAATAAATTCTCTAGCATTTTTTCCAATTTGAGTATTAATATTATTTTTATAAAATTTTTGACTAACTTCAAAAATTTCATATAAAATTTTATTATCATCTTTTACTATTGTTTTGGCCGACTTAATACTTAAAGGAATTCCAGCATAATCTGCTACTATCTTAACAGATTCGATAAAGTTGATATTTTCATAATCCATTATAAATTTAAAAACATTGCCGCTTGCTCTACAGGAAAAGCATTTATAAATTTGTTTATCTCTAGATACACTCATACTTGGAGAATGATCTGGATGAAACGGACAAACTCCAAAGAAATTTTTTCCTTTCATTGTTAAAGGAACATATTTTGAAATAATTTCTACAATATCAACACTGTTTTGAATATTTAGTATTTCATCTTGTGTTAGCAAAGTTTCTTTCATAATATCAAACCCTCTACTATTAATATACGACAAAACTTTTCAATTTCCTTTTTTTTATTGTAATTTTTTATATTTTTTCGCATTTTTCATATAATAATGGTGAGGTGTTATATGAAAAAAGTAAAAAGTTGCTCCATTTTAGGAATTTTTATCATTTCTTTTGCTTGTCATTTTTTATATGATCTTTTACCAAATCCTATATTTAGTATCTTTTTTCCTGTAAATGAAAGTATTTTTGAGCATATGAAAATTATTTTTAGTTCTATTTTAATATATAGTCCAATTGAATATTTCATTTTTAAATCAAAAAAAATACCTTTCAATAATTTTCTTTTATCAAATTTAATAATGGGAATTAGTGGAATTATTATTTATTTAATCATTTTTATTCCAATTTATAATATGATTGGTGAAAATA
>RKAN01000037.1 GCA_014845975.1 bacterium
CAAGTACATGTACAAATGTAACAAGTACAAAGACATTAACAGCTAATACATGGTATCAAGTAAGTGGAAATGTGAATGTAACTTATAATAAAGCAGCAAATGCAACAGGAACAGTTTACGCAATCACATATGATGGAACAAACTATAGTGGAGCAAGTACAGCAACACTAAGTAAAATAGATACAACAGCGCCAACAGTAACATTAGGAACATTAGCGGTTAAGACAAACAGTATTACAATTCCAATCACCGCAGTGGATAATGAAACAGGAATTAATACTCCAACATGTAAATATGGAACAACAAGTGGAAGTTATACAACAAATGCAAATAGTGTAAGTACAACAGGATGTAGTATTACAGGATTAAAAACCAATACAACATATTATTACCAAGTATGTGTATCAAACAAAGTAGGAATTAGTACATGTAAAACAGGAAGTACAAAATCATCTACTATGACAAATCCAAGTATTACACTTACAAATACTCCAACAACAGCAGTAGATGGATACTTAAAAAGTCAAGTGGCGAAAGTAACATATAGTAGCAGTAACATAACAAGTCCACAATACTTCGTAAAAACAACAAGAGAAGGAACAAGTAGCTTAGCGGTAACTGCAACATGTGGAACAGGAACAACACCAAGTGCATGTACAAATGTAACAAGTACAAAGACATTAACAGCTAATACATGGTATCAGGTAAGTGGAAATGTAAATGTAACTTATAGTGATGCATCTGATACAACTGGAACAATATATGCAATCACATATGATGGAACAAACTATAGTGGAGCAAGTACAGCAACCATTAGTAAGATATCAAATTTAGTAACATATACAGTCAAACATTATCAAATGGATACTGATATGAAAAATTATACATTAGTAGATACCGAAGAAAAGAAAGATTATGTACATTATAAGGTTACTCCTTCGGTAAAAACATATAAAGGATTTAATTCTCCATCAACTCAAACTATAACAGTAGCAAATGATGGAACAAGTATTGTAGTATATCAATATACTAGGAAACAAATTCTTGTTACTTTCAATAAAAATATAACAGGAAATGATACTACAACAACTCAGACATTTACTTATGGAGTAACTGGTCAAAAATTTGCTGATACAGGATTTACAGAATCTGGATTAACATTGATTGGATGGTCACGCTCTACAACAGGTTATGCAGAATATGCAAAACTATCAGGAGTTAGTGATAATTGGATTGATCCAAATGCACCAAAAATTAATATTTATGCAGTATGGACGGATAATCCAAGTATTACATTAACAAATTCACCAACGACAGCACAAAACGGATATCTAAAAAGTCAAGTTGCCACTATAAAGTATTCAAAACAAAATATTAAAAATCCTAAATATTATGTTAAAACCACAAGAACTGGAGTAAGTAGTATAGCTGTAACAAAATCTTGTGGAACTGGTACAAACCCAGGAACGTGCAGTAGTGTAACAAGTACAACAACACTTGCAGCGAACACCTGGTATCAAGTAAGTGGAAATGTAAAAGTAACTTACAATAAAGCAGCTAGCACAACAGCAACACTTTATTCAGCTACATATGATGGGGCATCTTTAAAAACTACAAAAAATGCAACAATTAGTAAAATAGATACAACAGCGCCAACAGTAACATTAGGAACATTAGCGGTTAAGACAAATAGTATTACAATTCCAATAACTGCAGTGGATAATGAAACAGGAATTAAAACTCCAACATGTAAATATGGAACAACAAGTGGAAGTTATACAACAAATACAAATAGTGTAAGTACAACAGGATGTAGTATTACAGGATTAAAAACCAATACAACATATTATTACCAAGTATGTGTATTAAACAAAGTAGGAATTAGTACATGTAAAACAGGAAGTACAAAATCATCTACTATGACAAATCCAAGTATTACACTTACAAATACGCCAACAACAGCAGTAGATGGATACTTAAAGAGTCAGGTAGCAAAAATCACATATAATGGAACAAATATAAGTAGTCCAAAATATTTTGTAAAAACAACAAGAGAAGGAACAAGTAGCTTAGCGGTAACAAAATCATGTGGAACAGGAACAACACCAGGTACATGTACAAATGTAACAAGTACAAAGAAATTAACAGCTAATACTTGGTATCAAGTAAGTGGAAATGTGAATGTGACTTATAGTGATGCATCTGATACAACTGGAACAATATATGCAATCACAAATGATGGAACAAACTATAGTGGAGCTGCAACAGGAACACTAAGTAAAATAGATTCAATTGCACCAAGTATAGATGTAAGTTTGAATGGTAAGACAGTAACGTTCAAATTTAGTGATAATGTAGGAATTTTAAGTTATGGAGTAAGTAACAGTCAAACGGAAGAACCAAGCTATATTTCAGTTTCGAATTCAATAGCAACATGGACAGCAACTAAAGCAGGAATATATTATGTATGGGTACAAGATAAAGTAGGAAATAAAGTAACTCAATCGTTTGAAATATCACGAAATACATTTTGTGAGTACGAAACAGGTCAAGTATGGAATTTTGAATATACAGGAGGAATACAGTCTTTTAAAACCCCATGTGATGGGAACTATAAACTTGAAGTTTGGGGTGCTCAAGGAGGAACATCAATTTGTAATGGTTCAAGTTGTTCAAGAGGAGGTTATGGTGGTTATGCTGTTGGTACAAAAGAATTAACAATGGAAATAGTTTTGTCTATCGGTATAGGCGGCGCTGGATGTACAAATGGATATTATAGTTATGGATGTGGAGGCTATAATGGCGGCGGAAACGGAAGTGGTGATTATAATGATGATGAATCTTCTGGTGGAGGCGGCGGTGCTACACATATTGCTTTAACTAACAGAGGAATTTTGGCTAATTATAGCTCTTATAAAGATGAAATATTAATTGTTGCCGGAGGCGGTGGTGGTGCTTCATGGTATAATGTAGGAAACTCCGGTGGTGGAACTGGAGGTGGCGGCAGCTTTGGCCAAGGATCAAATGGAAATGGAAGTGGCGGTGGAAGTAATGGTATGCCTGGTGGAGGCGGCGGCTGGGAAGGCGGCTGTAATGGTAATGGAAATGATAGTGGAGGACAAGCATGCGGAGGATCAGGCTATACTGGAGGTGTAACTGGTGGCTCTATGCAAAATGGTACTCGTTCAGGACATGGCTATGCCAGAATCACTTTAGTTTCTAAAAATTAATCTTTGTATTATATTAAGATAAAAGGATAGATATAAGAAAAAATAATAATAAAGGAGATGTAACAGTGAAAAATCAAGGATTTACATTAATCGAATTATTAGCTGTAATTGTTGTATTAGCAATTATTGCATTAATCGCAACTCCAACAATACTTGGAGTCATTGAAAAAGCCAAAAAAGGATCATTCAAAAATAGTGTGTATGGATTGATAGATTCAGCAAACTTATATGTTACAGAACACTTAGAATCAAGCTCGTTAACCTTTACATGTGATGGAAAGAGTTGTTCTTCCAAAGATGGAGGGAAACTTTCATTTAAAGGAAGTGTTCCAAAAAGTGGAAACATAATAGTTGATTCAAAACAAAAAGTAAGTGTAGAGACAATTACAGATGGAACTTATTGTGCAACAGGAACACTAGAAAATTTGGCGATAGAAAAAGGATGTAATAATTTAGATACAACAGCTCCAACAATTGATGAAAATGGAGTAGTATTAACGAGTACAACGAATAGTATTACAGTAAAAATTGCAGAAAACTTTGCCAAAGATCCAGAAAGTGGAATTAAAGAATACCAAGTAACAATTAATGGAGAAACAAAGACTTTAAAAGAAGTAGGTACTTTAACTTTTACAGGATTAAAAAAAGAAACAGAATATAGTGCTGATATAAAAGTAGTGAATAGTAAAAATTTAAATACAAAGTTAACAAAGAAGATATCAACAAAGAATTTTGCAAATCCAACAATAACATTTATAAATACTCCAACAGAACCAACAGAGGGATACTTAAAAAGTCAAGTTGCAGTAGTGACTTATAACCAAGAAAATATCGCTAGTCCAAAATACTTTGTGAAAACGACAAGAAGTGGAAAAAGTGATTTGACAGTAACCAAAACATGTGGAACAGCTACAATGCCTAGTTCATGTGAAAGTATAACAAATACAACAACATTAGAAGCAAATACATGGTATCAAGTAAAGGGAAATATCAATGTTACATATAGTGAATCATCAAGTGAAACAGGAACTATTTATGCACTTACATATGATGGAACAAACTATAGTGGAGCTGCAACAGGAACTGTTAGTAAAATATTCTATAGAGCAGAAGATGTTTCATACACAACATCTTTAAATAGCAACATTACAAATGTAAAAGAAGCATTAGACGATTTAAATGAAAGATTAAAATAGAAAAAAACTATCCTTGAATTGGATAGTTTTTATATTCACTTTCAATTAATTTCAATTTGTCATTTTCTTCTAATATACATGCATAACAACAAGTACTTCTAAATTCGATATCTAACATTTTAGAGTGAGTAGAAGAAAAATTAGTTATAATAGGAATTCCTATTTCATTTTTTATATTTTTTAAAAATAATCTACCTTTACTATTAAAACCTAGTACCCTTATATATTCAATATGTTCAAAAGAGTTTGCTTCCTCTTTTGTAAAATTACATAAAATATGAGTAAACATTCGGTTTAGTTTATTATAAGTATAACGTTTCGTTTTAATCTTTAATATCAGTTCTTCTAAAGTTCTAGATTCTACTATATATTTATAAATTCTATGATCAATCCCTTCATCTACTGTTTGAATATTTTCTAGATGGGAATTGATCAAAATATTATATTTTAAAAATTTAAAATATCGGTCGATAAAATACAAATTATTATTTAGAAATCTTAATGTATATTCTGGGACTTGATTTGATACATCACAGTTGTTTTTTAAAGCATAACGAATACTTGTAGCGCTACTAAAAAAATCCTCCAATTCCGTACAATTATAATTGTTGTTTCTTTTAATCGTAATAGGCTGTATTTTACTTTTCAATTTTAATATTTCTCTAATATAAGTAATTCCTAAAATATCATTTGGTTGATTAATTTTTTTTCCAGTAATATCAATTAAAGCATTTGATAAAGCAGTTGGATAATTGACTCCTTCTTTCAAATAATCTTTTACTAAATTGTTATACTTTTTATTTTCTAATTGGACTTTAGCCATTTTAGTAAGTTTTGAAACATCATTACATTCACTTCCAAATACGAGATAATCTACATTTAAAGTATCTAATATTTCAATACTTGCTTTTGCAAAAATATCAGCACCTTGTGTTGCAAAAACAAAAGGCAATTCTATTACTAAATCAATTCCATAATGTAAAGCAATATCCGTTTTATCCCATTTGTTAATAATACTTGTATCTCCTCTTTGAGTAAAGTTTCCACTCATTACTAATACAATGATAGAATCTGGAAACATCTCTTTGATTTTATTTAAATGATATAAATGTCCATTATGGAAAGGGTTATATTCACAAATAATTCCAACACTACTCATATAATCACCTAAGATAATAATATCATAAAATGAAAGAAATACAAACCTTGCATAAAATAGCAAATTATATTATGCTATTAATGGTGAGAAAATGGAACAAGAATTAAATACTTTAAAATTGGTAAGCTATAATGATCAGAACATGGAACATAGGAAATTTAAAAGAGAGTTATTAAATGATACACTATTTCAAGAATACTTTGGACAAATGTTCATTAAAAAGTCAGATGATATATTTCAAACAACAGATAAAATTGAAATAAAAAAAGCTTATTTGGTAGAAGATAATGGTCAAATTGTAGGCATGATTCGTTTATTTAGTTATCATGAATCTGGTGTTGTGAACATTCAGTATGCAGTAAGACCTTGCATGAGAAGAAAAGGATATGGTACTAAAATATTAAGAGAATTTTCTGATTTTTTAATTAAAAATAATATACATTGTATAGAAGGAGATATTGATAAAAATAATATTGGTAGTATCAAGATTGCAACAGATTTAGAATTTAGAAAAGAAAATGACAAATATCGTTTAAGAAGATAATTATTAGTTATTGAAGTATTATGAAAGAATATGATAAAATACTTTTGGTGATAATTTATGATATTTTTAGATATGGATGGAACTTTATTGGATTCTAATTCTCAAATTAGGGAAGAATCTAAAAAAATATTAAAAAAACTAAAAAATGATGGAAAAATAATTGTAATTGTAACAGGAAGAATCTTAAGCTCAGCAATGAAATTACTATCACCTGATTTTGTTGACTATATTTTAGCAAGTAATGGTTCTTTATGGTATTCCTATCGATTGAATCAAATCATTCATGAAAAAATTTTAGATAATAAAATACTTATAGATTTTTTTAACCATTATTATGGTTATTTTGATAAAATTAATGTAACAATGGATCATTGGGAACATTTTTATACAGAACAAGATGTAGTAAATTTTATCAACTTTGATCCTAAAATTTATCAAATATGTATAGAGTTAAAAAATTGTGATATTATTCAATTTGCAAAAGAATGTGAAAAAAATTATCCTGAATTTGAATTTCAAGTGATGCAGGATTCCTTTAGTAATCAAAAAAGATTAGATATATTAAAAACAAATAAGGGAAAAAGTATCGTAGAGTTTTCAAAATATCTAAATTGTAGATTAGATTCAGTAATTTGCTTTGGAGATGGATTAAATGATATTTCTATGTTTGATGTTTGTGGAATTCCAGTAGCAATGGAAAATTCACTAAAAGAATTAAAGGAAAAAGCTAAATATATTACAGATACAAACGATGATAATGGAATATATAAATTTTTAAATCATTATTTTTATGAGGAGGATAGCATGATAATTGATCTAATAAAATTAAAAAGTAAAATTGTAGAAGAAATTGATATTGATGAAATAGTAAAATTTGATTCTGAAAAACTAAAAAAAGCTGGAATTTTAGAATTAAAAGACACAAGAATAACGGGAACAATAACAGAAAAAGATGGGTATTACCTAAATACAAGAGTGTATGGAAGTATGGTTCTACCTTGTTCTATTACATTAAAACCAACTGATTATGCATTTGACTTTGAAATTAATGGAAATATTCAAGAAATGCTTGAAGAAATAGGAGAAAATGACAAAAAATTGGAAAATAGTATTGATATTTTACCAATAATATGGGAAAATATATTAATGGAAATTCCCATGCGTATTGTGAACGAGGATGTCCATAATGCAAAATTAGAAGGAGAAGGCTGGAGAGTCGTAACAGAAGAAGAACCATCTGTGAATCCAGAATTGCAAAAATTAAAAGACTTATTAAAATGAAAAGTGAGGTGTTAATACATGGCAGTACCATTTAGAAAAGTTTCTAAAACAAGCGGCAGAATGAGAAGAACTCATTACAAAATTAGTGCAAACACTACAACTACTTGTCCAAAGTGTGGTGAAGTTGTAAAACCACATAGAGTTTGTAAAGCTTGTGGAACTTATAAAGGAAAAGAAGTAGTGAAAGAAAGCAAATAATTGCTTTTTTTTTGATTTTCTTTTATAATGAAAATGGTGATCATATGAAACGTGGATTTACATTAGTAGAACTTTTAGCAATCATAGCACTTTTATCTTTATTGTTTTTATTTGTTTATCCTAAAGTGTTAAATATAGCAGAAAACAAAGAAAAAGAAATTGATTCAGCAAAACAAGAATTAATTAATAGTGCTGCCTTAGATTTTATAAGAGATAATTTAAATGAATATCCAGAAGAAATTGGAGAAGAATATTGCATATCCTTAGAAACTTTGGACAATGAAGCTTTAATTCCTGTTGACATTAATGATGTAAAAAAACAATATAACTATATTAAAATAAAAATAGGAATCAATAGCAATCATAGTTATCATTTAATATATTCAGATAAAACTCTCACAAAAGATTGTGAAAAGTCTTCATAAAAAAATAGATATGTGTTACAATAATAATGTCAAGGATAGGTATTAAAAAAAACCTACAAATATTAACGATCGGGAATCTAATTAGTAGATGGTGTTGAATACTTAAACAATTTTTAAGAATCCTAAAATCTATTATGTGATGCCCACCTGGGAGATCAGGTTTTATCGTTCTACGCTTGTCCTTGACACTTTTTTTTTGTTTAAAATTATGGTATACTTGTCATAGTAAGGAGTTGTACAATATGGCAAAGAAGAAAAAAAGAAAAAGTACAAAAAAAGAATCTAGTAATTATAGTGTCGAATTAATAGGGATTCTTTTAATTATCATAGCAGTGATTGGAATCATTCCTAATACTGGAGTAGTAGGTAATTTTATCAGTAATTTTTCTGCATTCTTAGTAGGAACTTGGTATAATGTTTTACTTGTTGCTGTCATGATTGTTGGATTTTATATGATTGTAAAAAGAGAGACTCCTGATTTTATTACGTCTAAATTAATAGGACTTTATATCATTTCAATTAGTATTTTAATTTTGTCTCATTTAAATTATATTGACTCAGGAAAATTAAAAGGAATGGATATTATTACAGAAACTGTAAATAATTTTATGGTATCTGCAAGTAGTAGAACAAATTTAGGGGGAGGATTTATAGGATCTGTTTTTTCAGCTTTATTTCTATATTTATTTGATTTAAAAGGTACAAACATTGTCACATGGGCTTTATTTGCTAGTGGAATTATTATGTTTACAGGAGTTTCTATCTATGACATGATGAAAAAAGCAACAAACAAAATAAAACCTCATGAAAAACATCTTAAAACAAGTGATAAAGAGGAAATTGTGAGAAAAGAAGAAAAGTATGAAAAGGAAACAAATCCGTCAAAAGATAACAAGGTGGTATATGGTTCTATTGAGGAGTTAATTCGTAAAGATACACCGACTCCTGTTAAAGAGGAATCAGAAGAAGTTGAAGAGATTCCAGCCGATTATACAGGTTATCGCTTGCCAGATATTAAGCTTTTAAAAGAACCACCTAAAAAGAAAAATATGGAAAGCACAGAAACAATAAATCACAATGTAGAAACACTTCATCAAGTATTTAGAGATTTTGGAATTGAAGGAAAAGTAGTAGCAATTAATCCAGGGCCTACCGTTACACAGTACGAAATGGAAATAAAATCAGGTACTAGATTAAATAAAGTTTCAGCAATTCATAGTGAAATAGCCCTTGCTTTGGCAGCAAAGGATGTCCGTATTCAAACTCCAATTCCAGGTAAATCAACAATTGGTATCGAAATTCCTAACAAAGTTACAACTTCTGTTACCGTAAGAGAAATACTAGAAAGTTTTCCTAAAGGAGCAAAAGACTCCAAATTAATGGTTGTATTAGGCCGTGATATTATGGGAAAACCAGTATGGATGGAAATTAACAAAACTCCCCATTTATTAGTAGCCGGAACTACTGGTAGTGGTAAATCAGTTTGTATTAATAGTATTATTGTTTCTATTTTAATGCGTACGAAACCTAATGAGGTTAAATTGGTTTTAGTAGATCCTAAAAAAGTAGAATTTGCGATGTATGAGGATATTCCTCATTTATTAGTTCCAGTTGTTACAAATCCTAAGAGAGCCAATGAAATTTTGAAAAAAGTAGTTGTAGAAATGGAAGAAAGATATGAGCGATTTAAGGATACGGGTACTAAAAACATTGCTGGATATAATGCTTATGTAGAAAAGAGGAATGAAGAATCTTCAAATAAATTAGCAAAAATGCCATTCATGGTGGTTATTATTGATGAACTTGCAGATTTAATGTTAGTCGCTGCAAAAGAAGTAGAAGATTCTATTATGCGTATTACACAAATGGCACGTGCTGCGGGAATCCATTTGATTGTAGCAACACAAAGACCATCTACCGATGTTATCACAGGTGTTGTAAAAGCAAATATTCCTTCTCGTATTTCCTTCGCTGTATCGTCGAATATTGATTCTAGAACAATTCTAGATATGGTAGGTGCAGAAAAGTTAATAGGAAAAGGAGACATGCTTTACAAACCTCAAGGAGAAAATGTCCCTATTCGTATTCAAGGAACATTTATAGATGATGATGAAATAAAAAAAGTAGTAGATTATGTAAAATCAGAACAACCAGTAGTATATGATAAAAAAATGAGTATGACGGAAGAAGAGGTTGGAGCTACTACAATGGTTGATACCCCAAACTCTAATGATGCTTTAGAAGAACCTTTATATAATGAAATTGTTGAGTTTGTTGTAGAACAAGGAAAAGCTAGTTCTTCATTAATCCAAAGAAGATTTAGACTTGGTTATAATAGAGCAGCTCGTGTTATGGATTTATTGGAAGAAAGAGGTATTGTTGGACCACCAACAGGTTCTAGTAAGCCAAGAGAGGTTTTAGTAGGAGTAAAAAATAAAGAAGAGAAATAATTCCTTTTTTTCTGAACAAAAAATTTTGACCTTTACTAAAATCTTTGTTATAATTTAGAAAGAATAGATAGGAGTTGAAGCCATGAATAAAGAAGAATTTGATGATGAGCAAGTCTTTGTTTTTCCTGATGAACTAGAGGATGATTTAGATAATAATGTTCAAACTGCAGAAGAACCGATAAATGAAGTACCAACAGTTGAACCAGTTGAATCAACAAATGAAGTACCAACAGCAGAACCAGTTGAACCAACAAATGAGGTACCAACAGAGGAACCAGTTGAACCAACTTATGAAGTGCCAACAGTTGAACCAGTTGAACCAACATATGAAGTACCAACAGTTGAACCAGTTGAATCAACAAATGAAGTGCCAACAGTTGAACCAGTTGAACAAACTTATGAAGTGCCAACAGCAGAACCAGTTGAACAAACATATGAAGTGCCAACAGTTGAACCAGTTGAACCAACATATGAAGTACCAACAGCAGAACCAACAAATGAGGTACCAACAGTTGAACCAACAAGTGAAAATGCAATCATTAATGAAAATCCAAATGCTCAGATTAATTTAATGTCAAATGGTGATTCGGAATCAGAAGAGATAAAAAATGACGTTAATATAGGAAAAATTAATTTAAGGGAAAATAAATCATTAATGTTTGCTTTGGTAATTGGAATTATTATTCTAGTAGCAATATTTATATTGCCTATGATTATATTTTAAAAGGAATTTCAAATGAAATTCCTATTTTTCTTGAATTGAAAGCTTAATAATTTCATCAAAGTTATCATCTCTTAATGATATATTTTTATGAATTTGATGACAAGATAAGCATTCGTAGATTATTTTATAACTATCTTTAAATTTTTCTATTCCAATTGGTTTCATTAATCCTTGACATGTATTTAAACGGTCTCCTGGATTAATATCTAAGTGTTTAGAATATAAACAGTATGGACAATGGTCCCTTGCGGTATAGTCAGATTTTTGAACTAATCTTCCACAATTTTCACATTCAAAACTTTCATTTATCATATTAAAAACTTTCATAAATCACTCCTAATTTACAAACTGCATTAATTATAACATAAAAAGAAAAATTTATGTTATAATATTTGTACTTGGAGAGGATAAATATGGATTACAAAGTAACAATTGATGACAAAAAGTATTCTCCACAGGAGATTTCTGCAATGATTCTTCAGAAACTGAAAGC
>RKAN01000119.1 GCA_014845975.1 bacterium
ATCATAATCAAAAAACACATGTGTTTGATAGGATATTTTTAATGATATACAAAGTTTGTCGATGATATTTTGATATTGTTTATTCAACTCTTTATTATCCTCACATATAATAAAATTAACCATATTATAACCTCTTTATTCTATTTATTAAAATAACACAAATCTAAAATAAATACAATAAATTGACAAACCACTAAAGTGTGCTATAATACTTTTGCGTGTTTAAAGGAGAATGAATATGGAATGTGTATTAGATATGAATTTTATTCAATCTGAAGCTGTACAAGAAAATTCTAATTCAAATGAAAATTATAAAAATAAAAGAGTAATGGAAGTTTTAGACTACTTGCAAGAAGAAGCTTATTTAAGTGATATTTGTTTATCAGATGATCCTTTTGAAATTTTATTTTCTTCTTTATATGATTATATTGAAAGAAGAGAACTTTCAAAAAAATATATTAATATTATGCATGATTTTATTTGTAGTTCACTTTCTAAGTATAGCAATTTAGAAAGTGTTGGTCTAGAAAATTTTATGGATAATTTAAATGCTTTAGTTAATCAAAATATGATAAAACCACCTTTTTCTGAGATGGAAATTGTTCTCTTAAAAAATAAAGTAAAACAAAAATCAAAAGCTCTAATTGACAGAAAATAGTTTCTAGTTTATAATATTTACAATAACTTTGATGGAGAAGAGTAATGGTATCCCTCATTAAAAGCGAGTTAGGTATGGTGGAAGCTAACAAATGATATATCATGAAAAACACTCTTTAGTTGCTTATAGGAAACTAAGTAGTATAAGCCGGCAAGTAATCCGTTATCATATTACTAGATTTTAAACGAATCGATGAGTGATCATGAAAATGATAATTAGGGTGGTACCGCGGATACAACAGTAATTCGTCCCTTGTGGATGTTTACTGTTTTTTTATATGAAAAAAGGAGGATATTATGGGAAAATTTACAAAAGAAATGGTAACTGACTATGCAGACAAATTATTAATAGGTTTAACCGAAGAAGAGACAAAAATGGTTTTAGATGAATTTGATATTATTGATAAAAATATTGATTTAATTAATCAAATTCCAAATATTGAAACAGTAGAACCAATGACACATTGCTTGGATGATTTTATTTATGAGCTTAGAGAAGATGAAGTAGAAGAATCCGTTGATATTGACGATTTATTAGAAAATTGTGACGATGCTTCTAATGGAGAAGTAAGAGTACCAAAGGTGGTGGAATAATGTACATGGATAAAAGTATTGAACAAATACATGAAGCTTTAAAAAATAAAGAAGTAACTGTTCAAGAATTAATTAAAGAATCTTTAAAAAAATCACATGAAGTAGAAGAAAAATATAATGCTTTTGTAACCATTTTAGATGACGCAAAAGAAACAGAAGTAACGGAGCACCTATTATCTGGTATTCCTTATGGAATTAAAGATAACTATAGTACGAAGGGAATATTAAGTACAGGATCTAGTAATACGTTAAAAGATTATGTTCCTTTCTTTACAGCAACAGCTATTTCTAATCTTGAAAAAGAAGGCGCTATTGCGATTAATAAAACAGCAATGGATGAATTTGGTATGGGAGGAACTGGAACTACTTGTCATACTGGTGTTGTTAAAAATCCTTGGGATCAAACTCGTATGTGTGCTGGATCTAGTGCCGGATCTGCTTGTGCTGTAGCCGCTGGTGTTTATCCTTTTGCAACAGGATCAGATACAGGAGATTCCATTCGTAAACCAGCTGCTTATTGTGGAGTTGTAGGATATAAACCAACATATGGAATGATTTCAAGATATGGACTTTTTCCATTTGCTAGTAGTCTAGATCATTGCGGAGTATTATCTCGTAATGTAATGGATGCCGCAATTGTTGTAGATGCTATGAAAGGAATCGATAAAAATGATATGACATCTTGGAATTCTAAAGATATTCATTTAAAAGAATCATTAACAGGAGATGTGAAAGGTAAAAAGTTATGCTACATCAAAGAAATTTGTGATATTGAAAACTATCCAAATGCGAGTGAAGAATTAAAAAATCATATTGAAAATTTTTATCAAAAACTAGAACATATTAAAAAATTAGGAATTGAGGTAGAAGAAGTAAGTGTAGATAAAACTTTATTAAATGCTGTAGCCTCTACTTATGTTGTTATTTCTTGTGCGGAAGCAACTTCTAATATGTCTAATTTAACAGGAATTATCTTTGGACCTAGAGGAGAAGGAAAAAATTATATTGAAATGATGAAAGACTATCGTACAAAAGGATTTTCTCCATTAATCAAAAGAAGATTTGTAATCGGTTCTTATGTACTGCAAGCACAAAATAAGGATCGTTATTTCCATAATGCTCAAAGAGTTAGAAGATTACTTGTAGATGAGTGGAAAGAGTTATTTAAAAAATATGATGGCGTTATCTTACCAGTAGGAAGTGGACCAGCAAAACACTTAGATGGTTCTCTAGATATGTTGAATGAAAATACATCTGTTCTAGAAGAACATTTACAAATTGGTAATTTTGGAGGATTTCCTTCTATTACAATTCCAGATGGTTTTGTAAATGGATTACCAGTTGGTCTTAACATTACGGGAAATTGTTATGATGACGCTAATGTTTTAAATATTGCTTATGCAATTGAATCTTCTATGGATTATAAAAACCAAATAGCAAAGGAGGCTCACTAATGGATCAATATAAAGTTTTAATTGGACTTGAAATGCACTGTGAAATCAGTAAAACGAAAACAAAAGTATTTTCAAGTGCTAAAAATAGTTATACAAGTATCCCTAATAGCAATATTAGACCTGTTGATATGGCTTTTCCAGGAACTTTGCCAGTTGTCAATAAAGAAGCTGTTCGATTAGCTTTAATGGCAAGTATTATGTTAAATTGTAAACAACCAGAATATTTGTATTTTGAAAGAAAAAATTATTATTATCCAGATCTTCCAAAAGGTTTTCAAATTACTCAAGAAACGAAACCTGCACCAATTGGAATTTATGGTTCTTTAAAATATGAAGTAAATGGTGAATATAAAGTGGCTCGTATTAATAACATCCATTTAGAGGAAGATGCTGCTAGTACAGATCACTATGAACATTATTCTAAAATTGATTACAATAGAGCCGGAGTTCCATTGCTAGAACTTGTAACAGAACCAGATTTCCATTCTGCTGATGAAGCAGTAGCCTTTCTAGAAACAATGCGTTCTATTTATCGTTATGCTGACATTAGTGAAGCAGATAGCAAAAAAGGACAAATTCGTTGTGATGTGAATGTTTCTATTATGGATGATTCATTAGATGAAACAGATCCTAAGAATTGGGGAACAAAAGTAGAAATTAAAAATGTTAACTCTTTTAGTGGTGTAAGAGATGCTATCAATTATGAAATTAAAAGACAAACTGAGTTAAAAGAAACTCATGAATATGATAAGATGGAACAACAAACTAGAAGATGGGATGAAGAATCAGGTACTACTATTTATATGCGTAGTAAAGTAGATGCAATTGATTATAAATATTTTGTAGAACCTAATATTCCCAAATTTAAGATTGATCCAAATTGGATTCTTCAAATTAAAGAAACTATTCCTACTTTAGCTGTAGAAAGAAAAGAAACTTATATGAATGAATATGGATTGTCTCATTATGATGCTACTATTTTAGTAAAAGAAAAATCTGTATCAGACTATTTTGAAGAATGTATTCAAAATGGAGTAAGTCCTAAGAGTGCAGCCAATTGGATTACAAGTGTTATTTTAGGACATATCAATAAATATGAAATTGAAATTTCTAGTATCTTTGTTACTCCAAAAATGCTTGCTGATTTAATTCAATTAGTAGAAAATAAAACAATTTCTTCAAAACAAGCCAAAGAAGTTTTATATGAAGCTTTAACAGAAGATAAAGTACCAACAGCTATTGTAGAAGAAAAAGGCTTAAAACAAATTGGAGGAGAAGATGAAATCCTTAAAGTTGTTTTAGAAGTATTGGAGGAAAAACCAGAAGCAATTGAACAATATAAAAATGGAAGAACAAATATTGTTGATTTCTTAGTAGGCCAAGTTATGAAAAAAACGAGAGGACAGGCTAATCCTGCTACTACTCGTGAATTTATGATTCGTGAAATAGAAAAGAGATAGTTTATGAAAGAACGAGAAATTAAGATTGGAAATCAGTATCACCACTTTAAAGGACATAATTATATTGTAAAAGAAATTTGTTATGATAGTGAGCATTATGACGAAGAAAATCCTAATAATTCTCGTATGGTTGTATATGAAGATATGGATCGTAAGATTTGTTGGGTTCGTCCTTATGAAATGTTTAATTCTCTAGTAGATAAAGAAAAATATCCAAATATAGAACAAGAGTATCGTTTTGAACTCATAGAAAGAGGTGAATGATAGTGAGTAATCAATATCGTGATTATTACTGTGGTGATATTACAGAAAATGAAGTAGGAAAAACTGTTAAAATTTCTGGATGGGTAGAAAATATAAGAGATCATGGAGGAGTTATCTTTGTCGATGTTAGAGACGCTAAAGGGGTTATTCAAGTAGTTAGTAATGATGATTCTATTTTCTCTGACTTAACAAAAGAATCGACTGTTACGATTACAGGAACTGTTCGAAAAAGAGATGAAGATGATTATAATGACCATATTAAAACAGGAACTATTGAAATATTAGTAGATACTTTAGAGTTGATTAGTAAATCACTACCACTTCCTTTTGATATTAAATCTTCTCACATTGTAAATGAAGAAACAAGATTAAAATATCGTTATTTAGATTTGAGAAATCAAAAAAATCATGATACTTTGGTATTTCGGAGCGAAGTTTTAAAATTTTTAAGAAATAAAATGGATAGTCTTGGATTTACTGAGGTACAAACGCCTATTATTTCTTGTTCTTCTCCAGAAGGAGCTAGAGATTTTATTATTCCTAGTAGAAAGTTTCATGGTAAATTTTATGCACTACCTCAGGCCCCTCAAATTTATAAACAGTTATTAATGGTATCTGGTTTTGATAAATACTATCAAATTGCTCCATGTTTTAGAGATGAAGATTGTAGAGCAGATCGTACATTAGAATTCTATCAATTGGATTTTGAAATGAGCTTTGCTACAGAAGAAGATGTTTATAATATTGGTGAACAAATATTTTACGATACCTTTACACATTTTAGTAAACGTAAAGTATCTTCTAGACCATTTAGAAGAATTGATTATAAAGAGGCTATGTTAAAATATGGAACGGATAAACCAGATTTAAGAAATCCTTTGGAGATTATAGATTTAACAGATATTTTTAAAGATACAGAATTTAAACCTTTTAAAAAGGCTTGTATTCGTGGAATTGCTGTAGATCAAATTGGTGCAAACTCTAATTCTTGGTTTAATGAATTAGTGGATTATGCTAATAGTATTGGAATGCCTGGAATTGGATATATCACTCTTTTAGAGGATGGATCATTAAAGGGTCCAATTGACAAATTCTTAACAGATTTAGATAGAAAGAATTTAATTGAGAGAGCCAACTTAAAAACGAATTCAGTGTTATTCTTTATTGCCGATAGAAAAGAAAGTATTGCTAGTAAATATGCTGGAATGATTCGAACAGAATTAGGTCGAAAATTAAATTTGATTGATCCAAATGTATTTGAATTTTGTATTATCAATAATTTTCCAATGTATGAGTATGATGAAGAAGAAGGTACTTATAATTTTGGACATAATCCATTTAGTATGCCACAGGGTGGAATAGAGGCTTTAACAAAAGAAAATATGGATCATGTTTTAGCTTATCAATATGATTTTGTTTGTAACGGTTATGAAATGGCAAGTGGCGCTGTTCGTAATCATGATATTCATATTATGGAAAAAGCCTTTGAATTAGTAGGGTATTCAAAAGAAGTAGTAGAAGAGAGATTTAAATCCCTTTATACGGCTTTTCAATATGGGGCTCCACCACATGCTGGAATGGCACCTGGGATTGACCGAATTTTAATGCTTCTTTTAGATGAACCTAATTTAAGAGAAGTTCAAGTCTTCCCAATGAGTGTTAGTGGTATTGATAATATGATGGGTTGTCCGAGTGAATTATCAGAACAACAATTAAGAGAAGTTCATATTAAAGTAAGATAAAAAATTGGTTATTGCCAATTTTTTTGTATTATTATTTAAAAACTTTTAATTGTGGGAAAAGATATTGACTATGTAGCCGATATTTTGTAGAATTGAAGTATAAATAATAATATGGTTTGTCAAATAAACAACAGAAAATCCTACATAGGATGGAGCAAGCCTTTTTTTTGATAGAAAGAAGATGTTGCTGTGAATAAAATTTTAATTACATTGATTTTTCCAACAATTGAAACAAGTTTTGATTTATACATTCCTATTAATAAAAAAATAGGAACGATAAAAAAATATTTGTTAGAAAAAATAGATGAATTGAATTGTTTTTCTTTTGACTCTGTTCGTTTATTAGATCAAAATTCTGGAGAAGAATATGATAATAATATTTTGATCAAAGATAGTGCGATCAAAAATGGCACCAAAATTGTTATTATGTAAAATGGAAGGAGGTGTTTGGTATGGATTTAAAGATTAATTATGAGCAAACAATGTCAACTGGAAATCAAGTAACAGAAAAAGGTGCTGATTTTCAAGATTTACTAAATAAAATCAAAAGCATCAATACAGAACTTAAAACTTATTGGGAAGGTAGTGATGCTGCTAAATATTCTACTTCTGTTGAAACTCAAGCAGAATATATGCAACAATTAGCAAATACAATTAATGAAATTGGTTCATTTCTTGTAAAAGTAGGACAAGCTTACCAAGAAGCTTGTGAAAATAATGCAAATGCAATTCACTAAGGAGGAATATAATGGATTTTTCAAAATTATCATATAGCCAAGTAGAATCTTTAGCAGAACAACTAAGTACTTCAGCAAATAATATGGAATCTATATTAACCGAAATTTCAAATTTATTTAATACAATTGGTACAGATGATGTTTGGAGCGGTACTGCAGCTTCAGAAACAAAAGCAAAGTTTGATGAGTTAAGTGCCAAATTTCCAGAATTTCAACAAGCTATTGTAGATTGTTACAAATATTTAATGGCTGTTGTTGAAAACTACAAATCAGTTGATTCTATGGTTATGGGACAATAAATTGCTCTTTATGAGCTTTTTATCAATGGGTATTAATTATTTTGGTACCTATTGATAAGAATAAGGTGAAAATATGGAAAGTTATATTGATATCAATTCGGTGAAGAATGTATCCAAAAAGATGATTGAATATTCCTCTAATTTAGAAGATAATTTAAAACAATTAGAATCTATTTTAGAAAATGTTGAATCTTCTTGGAAAAGTGACGATTCTAGAAAGTTTGTCAGTAATATTAGAGAAAATTGTATTGCCAATTTTTTTAAATTAAATGAAACAGTTTCAAAATACGAAAAATATTTAAGTGAAATTCCAGATGCTTATAATATATTGGATGAAGATTTTAGTCAAAAAATTATTGATGTTTAGGGAGGATTTATGAATATTTCTTATAGCCAAATTCAAAGTGAATATAATGAACTATGTTTGTTAGCAAATAAAATTAAAGAAAACTATGATTATTTAGTTTCTTTAAATCAATCCTTAGCACATAATGGTTATTGGACTGGAAAAGCATCCGAATATTATATTAGTAAAATGAATAATATGTTGAAAAACTATGAAATCATTTATTCAGATGTGAAATCTGGAGCTGAGTACTTATTACAAAGTATAGAAAGATATTCAAGTTTAGACAAGAAGATTATAAGTTCCTTAGGAAATTTGAATATTTTTGGTAGGAATTAAATATGGCATTTGAATCTATTAATGTTGTTAGTTTACGACAGTCATTATATAATTGTAAAAACTCATTAGACTATAAATTTTCTAATAATTTCATCTCTTCTTTATATGGAGATTCCTGGATATCAGACTCAAAACAACATTTAATTCAAGCTATTGAAAAGTTGACAAATGAGAGATATTTAGAATTACTTCAAAAAATCGATACTTATTTAAGTGCAACTAACCTGATAGAAGAATATCAGAATTTGAATCAAAAAAATATTGAAGCTGCTGCTAGAATCTCTCAATTAGAACCACATTTATGGAGATCAGAAAAATATACAGAAAGTCATTTAAAAGCAGATGGAACTTATGAATACATCGATCATTGGCATAATGTTGAAGATATTGGTGTAAAAAATGAAATTTCATCGTTAAGAAATCAAATAGATAGTAATTCATCACAGATGGATGTGCTTCAATCAAGAGTGTCAAATTTAATATAGGAGGAATTATGAAATACGAAAAATATTTACCAATTGGTACCGTTGTATTACTAAAAGGTGGAACGAAAAAAGTAATGATTACGGGATTTTGTTCTATCACAGAAAACGATAAAAATAAAACTTATGATTATTCAGGCTGTCTTTATCCTGAGGGATTTTTATCTTCAAATCAAACTTTATTATTTGACCACAGTCAAATTGATAAAATATATTTTGTAGGTTATCAAAACGAAGAAGAAAAAGAATTTAAAGAAAAATTAAAAAAAGTGATAGAAAAAATGGATGACAATATAGAAGTTATAGGAGAATAATGGAGGAAAATTGATATGGGGAATATTCAAAAATTAAATATCTCATTGTTAAAAGATCAAAAAAATAAATTTAATAATGAAAAAGATAGTTTTTACCATTCTTCTTATCAAATTTTTAATTCAAGTTATTTAAAAAATTGCTCTGATTTTTATGTTGTTTCGATGAAAAATAATCTAGAACAATTATATTCTAGAATACAAAATGGATATACTAATATTTCTAAATGGCTGAATGAATATTGTGAAACTTATGAATCTTTAGAAGATGTTTTATCACAAAATAGATCAGCAGGTAGTATTATTAATAATAGTATTAGAAATTATGTTTCCTCTAAATTATCTTTATTAGAGGATTTTGATTTACATAAAGGAATTACAAGAATTTCAGTTGAAACATCTAGTTCTATTGGGTTTAACGCTTCTACTGTAATTGATGAATTTGCAGATCTTTATTCTGATTTTCAAACGAAAAAAGAAGGTATAACTTCTAAGGTAAATTCTGGTATTGAAATACTTCAAGAAAAAACAGGTGCTGTGATTCATTCTGCTCAAAGTAGTATCACAAATGGAATTACTGATGCTGCTAATGCATTAGATACGAAAAGAAAAGATTTAATGGATTGGTGGAGCAATCAAGCAAAGCCTTGGATTGATTCTACCGCCAATAAAATTGGAGAAACTGTCAAAAGAACAGATGCGACAGTTACAACATTTCGTGTTTCTCTAGTAGAGGGAGTTATGCATTTTGGTGAAGCGATTGTTGATTTGGGAGCAATTGTTAACTCTCTTTCGAATACTAGTGGAGCAATGATTGCTGATGGAGTACAGTCAATTTATGGAAAAGTAACAGGAAATGAATGGACTTCTGTTACAGAAACCATGTGGGATAAAACTAAAACATTTGTAGCGGAAGAACATGTAACAGGATGGTTTGATAATTTGTATCAAGATACTTCTTATGGTCAATATTTACAAGAAAATTCTTATGGTTTTGAAACGACTAGGAGTATTGGAGATGGTATAGGGTATATTGCTGGAGTTACTTGTCTTTCTATTGCAACTTTTGGTGTTGGTGGTGCTGCTGTAGCAGGAACTTCGACTGCTTCGAGTGCTGCAGTGACAGGTGGGATTGCCGTTACTAGTTCTCAAACTGCTCTAATAGCAGGATTAGCTGGCGTTGGAAAAGGTACAGAAAAAGCATGGAATGATGGTGCATCTACTACACAAGGATTAGCTTATGGTGCATTAAATGGAGTTTGGGAAGGTACTCAGTATTATTTAGGTTCTAAGATTGGAGCAGCGGATGGTTTTGGATCAAAAATTGCTTCTAAAATACTAGGAACTTCTTCATCTAATGTAACTAAACAATTAGTAACTTCTGCTTCAAGAATTATGCTAGATGGTATTGATGGTGGAGTAGAGGGGTTTGTTCAACCTTTATTAAGTATGACTTACAAAGAAGGATCCTATAAGGAATTATTTAACGAAAATGGTGGTTGGAGTTATATTGCTACGAATGCCGTTACTGGAGCTGGATTTTCTTTATTAGGAGAATTAGGAGATATTTCTAAATTTATTAATGATAATAAAAAAACAACAATAAATGATATTGATGTAAATATAGAAAATGAATTAAAAAGTATGGATGATATTTCCAATAAAATAGATGTTCCTTCACAAAATGCAGAAGCGACAGTAAAAAAAGATATTTCAGAAATAGAAGAGAAAAAATTTAAAGAACAGAACTCAAAAATAGTGGATCTTGAAAAAACAATTACAGATGAATTAATTCCTATTTCAATATTAGAAGGAATTCTTTCCAAAAAAGATTCATATGAAAAATTTATAAATTTTGATGCAAATAAAGATTTTTTTGGAAATCATAGTAAATATGAATATGAAATTGCACTTCAAAATTTAATAAGAATTAATAAAGAAAATAATTATCATTTTCAGTTTGATAAAGCAGTAGAAGACCATATAATTGGTATTAGTGACTTGAATATTAATTTTAATGAAAAATTTTCTAATTTAATGGAGAAATCTACTCAAAATCAACAAAATCTGATATCTGGAATTGTTGAAAAAATTCCAGAAGATTTAGATGATATTTCAAAAGCGAGAGCAATTTATTTAAAATTAAACCAGAATGTAACTTATTCGGATCAATATTATGCATTAAATAA
>RKAN01000046.1 GCA_014845975.1 bacterium
ATTAAGATTATTTGGTAATAATCGAGACTAATTAAGAATAAAATAAAAGGACTTTACATTGTAAAGTTTTTTTGTTATAATCTCTTACGAGTATTAATTTACTCCTTGCTTATTTTAAGCCGAGAAGACCATAAGGAGGTGTAAGAATGAAAAATTATGAAATTATGTTTATTGTAAAACCAACTTTAAGTGAAGATGAAACAAAAAAAGTTGTTGAAAATTTTGGTAAAGTTTTAACTGATAATGGTGCAACAATAACAGAATCAAAAGAAATTGGTCAAAGAGAATTAGCTTATGAAATCAAAGATTTTAAGAGTGGATACTATTATTTATATGTTGTAGAAGCTGCTGATGATAAAGCTATTAAAGAATTTGATCGTTTAGCTGGAATTAGTAGTGATGTAATTCGTCATTTGATAACAAAATTAGAAAAATAGTGAGGTATTCTTATGAATAGAGTAATGCTGATAGGTAGATTAACAGCGAAACCAGAACTTCGTTATACAGGATCAAATATTCCTTACGCAAGATTTACAATTGCTGTTAATAGACAATTTAATAATCAAGACGGAAATAGAGAAGCAGATTTTATCAATATTATTGTTTGGAGAAAACAAGCAGAGGTTATTTGCAATTATTTTGATAAAGGAAATCAAATCGCTATTGAAGGTCGTTTACAAACAGGAAGTTATGACGCTCAAGATGGAAGCAAACGTTATACAACAGATGTTGTGTTAGATCAATTTCATTTTATTGAAAGTAGAGCACAGAGAGAAGCAAGTTCTAATAATGCTCCAGTAGATAATGTTAGTCCATATGACTATCAAGAACCAAGTAATGATGTCAATGTAGAAAATGATCCATTTGCAGATTTTGGAGATAGCGTTTCAATTGATGATAACTTCTTAGACTAAAAAAGGAGGATAATCATGGCAGAATTTTATAGAAAAAAGAAAAAAATTTGTCAAATGTGTGCTGGTAAAGATGTAAATTACAAAGATGCAGATATTATTAAAAAATATATTAGCGCTGATAAAGCTAAAATCTTACCAAGAAGAGTAACAGGTAACTGTGCAAAACACCAAAGATATATTGCAAATGAAATTAAAAAAGCACGTTTTATGGCAATTATACCATTCGTAAAATAGTTAATTTGACATTAACTATTTTTTTGTTATAATATGCTTTACTTAAACGGATGGGTTATGGATATTATTAAAAAAGAGCAATTTGAAGAGTATAAAAAAATTTTATATCTTTATGATAATTTGTCAGTTGATTGTATCATAGAACATTATAAAATAGCACTTATTAATTGGTTATTATCAAAGTTTATAAATGAATGTGATTTAAATTTAATGGTTAAAACATTTAAATTCCTTTGTAGATTTGAAAAAAACGAAAAATTGGGTAAAATAAAGCTTACAAAAAATGTTCAGAATGATTATAAGAGTATAAAGTTGAATTTTTGAATACTGATCCTTCTGATACTTTTTATATGTTAGGACATAAAATATTCATTTGGGTTAAAACAAGAGGAAGTAAATAGAATTTATCCTATCTTATACCAATTATTTGTGACAATACAATTTATAGAAAAACAATATGAAAGGAATAATTTGAAAATTAAAATGAAAAAAGTGAAAAAAATTCTTGATTTTCATATAATTATTCTGTATAATTGTACATGTGTGGTATGCATTGATGTGTGAGGTTGCCGATACACCAGGTTAAGTTGAAAGAAAATTAAAATGATAATCGGGTTTTTACACGGAGCAAGTCTATACCAGATATAGGCGAAGGGAGGATAAACAATATGTCAAAAATTAGTATTAAACTAAAAGCTTATGAACATAAAAGTCTTGATACTGCTTGTGCTAAGATAGTTGAAACTGTTAAAAGAACAGGTAGTGAAATCAGCGGACCAATTCCACTTCCAACAGAAGTAGAAAAAATCACTATTTTAAGAGCTGTACATAAGTATAAAGATTCGAGAGAACAATTCGAAAAAAGAACACACAAAAGACTTATTGTTATCAATAATCCAAGTAAGGAAACTATCGAGGCTTTAACTCGTTTAGAAATTCCAAGTGGTGTTGATATTCAAATAAAGCAATAATTTAGGAGGAAATATTATGAAAAAGGGAATCTTAGGTCGTAAATTAGGAATGACTCAAGTATTTACAAAATCTGGAAAATTGATTCCTGTAACTGTCGTTGAAGTGGAACCAAATGTGGTTACTCAAATTAAAACATTAGAAAATGATGGCTATGAAGCAATTCAATTAGGATTTGATACAAAGAGAGAAAAGTTAGCGACAAAAGCTTCAGTTGGTATTACTAACAAAGCAAACACTACACCTAAGCGCTTCTTTAAAGAAATTAGAGGTGTAGATGTTAACAATTACACTTTAGGACAAGAAATCAAAGTTGATATTTTTACTGAAGGTGAAGTTGTTGACGTAACAGGAACTACAAAAGGTAGAGGGTTCCAAGGTGTTATTAAACGTCATGGTCAATCAAGAGGACCTATGGGACATGGATCACATTATCATAGAAGACCAGGTTCAATGGGAACAATGAGACCTATGAGAGTTTTTAAAGGTAAAAAATTACCAGGACATATGGGAACATTAACTGTAACAATTCAAAATCTTGAAGTCGTTGCAATAGATGTTGAAAATAATTGCATTTTAATTAAAGGAAATATACCAGGACCTAAAAAATCTTTAGTAGTTATTAAATCTTCAGTTAAAAATCCTGAAAAAGTAAATTCACGTGAAGAATTAAATACTTATGCTAAAGTTGAAGAAACTGTAGTAGAAACTCCAGTTGAAACAACAGAAGTAGAAACAGAAAACTAGGAGGTAATATAGATGGCAAAATTATCTGTATTAAATATTAAAGGTGAAAAGGTAAATGATATTACTTTAAATGCTGAAATTTGGGAAATTGTTCCAAATGATGCTGTAATTTATGATGCAATTACATTAACAAGAAACTCGCAAAGACAAGGAACTCATGAAACAAAAACTCGTAGTGAGGTTTCAGGTGGAGGAAGAAAACCATGGAGACAAAAAGGTACTGGTAGAGCACGTCAAGGTTCTATTCGCGCTGCTCAATGGTATCATGGTGGTGTTGTTTTCGGACCACATAATAGAAACTACGATAAAAAAATGAATCGTAAAGAAAGAAGATTGGCTTTAAAATCTGCTTTAGCTTATAAAGCTTTAGATAATAAATTAGTTGTTGTTGATAATTTTAATTTAGAATCAAATAAAACTAGTGAAGCTAGAAATATTTTAAAAACATTAACATCAGATAAAAATATTTTAATCGTTGCAGAAGAATTAAATGATAATTTAATCTTAGCTACTCGTAATTTAGAAAATGTAATTTTACTACAAACAAGTGAAATTAATACTTATGATGTTATAGCAGCTGATACAATGATTATCACATCTGATGCTATGAAAACATTAGAGGAGGTGCTTGGTTAATGAATAACTATAGAAATATTATTAAAGCGCCAATTATTACAGAAAAAAGTTCTAACTTAGCAGCTAATAATACAATCACATTTAGTGTTGATATTAGAGCAAATAAAACACAAATTAAACAAGCAATTGAAAATATTTTCAATGTAAAAGTAGAAAGTGTTAATACAATCAATGTAAAACCAAAGAAAAAAAGAGTTGGTCGTTATGTTGGTAAAACAAATAAAGTAAAAAAAGCAATAGTTAAATTAAAAGAAGGAAGTTCAATCGAACTTAACTAATGTTAGGAGAGGATAAATATGGCTATTAAGAGTTTTAAACCAATGACAAATGGTACTCGTGGTATGTCAAAATTAGTAAATGAAGAAATTACTAAAACAACACCTGAGAAATCATTAGTTGAAACATTAAAGAAAACTGGTGGACGTAACAATCAAGGTAGAATTACAGTAAGACACCGTGGTGGCGGAGAAAAAAGAAAATATCGTATTATTGATTTCAAAAGAGATAAAGACGGTATTATTGGAACTGTAGCTTCTATTGAATATGATCCAAACAGAAGTGCTAACATTGCTTTAATACAATATGCTGATGGAGAAAAAAGATATATTATAGCTCCAAAAGGATTAAAAGTTGGAAACAAAATTGAAAGTGGAGAAAACGCTGATATCAAAGTTGGTAATACATTACCACTTGAAAAAATTCCTGAAGGAACAGTTGTTCACAATGTCGAATTAAAAGCTGGAAAAGGTGGACAAATGGCTCGCTCAGCTGGATCAAGCGTTCAAATACTAGGACGCGAAGGAAAATATACTTTACTTCGTTTAACAAGTGGAGAAGTTCGTAAAGTGTTAAGCACTTGTAGAGCTACAATTGGAGAAGTAGGAAATGCTGATCATGAATTAGTTAGTTTAGGAAAAGCAGGTCGTAAAAGACATATGGGTATTAGACCAACTGTTCGTGGTTCTGTTATGAACCCTAACGATCACCCACATGGTGGTGGTGAAGGTAGAGCTCCAATCGGTCGTAAGGGACCAGTTACTCCTTGGGGTAAACCAGCACTTGGATATAAAACACGTAAGAACAAAAAAGCTTCTGATAAGTTAATTGTTCGTCGTAAAAAATAATGAGAGGATGATTTAAATGGCTAGAAGTTTAAAAAAAGGACCTTTTATTGATAAACATTTAATGAATAAGGTTAAAAAAGTAAACGAATCTGGAAAAAAAGAAGTTATTAAAACATGGTCTCGCCGTTCAACAATTTATCCTGAATTTATTGGACACACATTTGCTGTTCATAATGGTAAAGAATTCATCCCAGTTTATGTAACAGAAGATATGGTAGGACATAAATTAGGTGAATTCGCACCAACACGTAAGTTTGGTGGACATGGCGATGACAAAGGTAAAAAATAATTAATTGTCAGGAAGGAGGACTAAAATGGAAGCAAAAGCGATTGCAAAAGGACTTAGAATTGCACCTCGTAAAGCCCGTTTAGTTATAGATTTAATACGTGGTAAAAGCGTAACAGAAGCTGATATCATTTTAAGTAATTTAAATAAAGAAGCAGCTAGATTAAGTAAAAAAGTATTGACTTCAGCAGTTGCAAATGCAGAAAATAACTTACATTTAGAAAAAGAAAATCTATATGTAAAAGAAGCATATGTAAATGAAGGTCAACCATTAAAAAGAATGAAATTTGGTTCTCGTGGACACGTAGATCCAATTAAAAGAAGAACAAGTCACATTACAATTGTGGTTAGTGATGAAAAATAGTAAAGGAGGATAACTGATGGGTCAAAAAGTTAGTCCAGTCGGACTTAGAATTGGAATCAATAAAACTTGGGAATCTAAATGGTATGCTGGTAATAAAGATTTTGCTAAATACCTAGAAAATGATAATAAAATTCGTAAGTTTTTATCAAAAAAATTAAAAGACGCAGCAGTTTCAAGTATTCTAATTGAAAGAAACGCTAGTAAGACTGATATTATCATCAATACTGCAAAACCAGGTGTAATTATTGGTCATGGCGGAGATGAAATTGAAAAGTTAAGAAAAGAATTATCAAAATTAGTAGATGAAAATGTTCAAATTTCAATTATGGAAATTAAAAATCCAGACATTGATGCAGCACTTGTTGCTGAAAACATTGCACATCAAATTGAAAACAGAGTTTCATTCAGAATTGCTCAAAAAAGAGCTATTAGAAACGCTATGAAAGCAGGAGCAAAAGGTATTAAAACTTCTGTATCAGGACGTTTAGGCGGAGCTGATATGGCTAGAACAGAAGGATATACCGAAGGAAATACTCCACTTCATACTTTAAGAGCAAACATCGATTACGCTCATAAAGAAGCAGATACTACTTATGGAAAAATTGGTGTAAAAGTATGGATTTATAAAGGAGAAATTCTTGCCTCAAAACAAAAAGGAGGTAATACAAATGGCACTAATACCAAAAAGAACTAAATATAGAAGACCACACCGTTTGCGTTACGATGGTGTAGCAAAAGGAAATACAGAACTTCATTTTGGTGAATATGGTTTAATGGCAATGGAAGGTGCTTGGATTACACAAAATCAAATCGAAGCAGCTCGTGTTGCAATGACTCGTTTTATGAAACGTGGTGGAAAAGTTTATAGAAATATTTTTCCTCACTTATCATTAACTAGAATACCTCTAGAAACTCGTATGGGTAAAGGTAAAGGACAACCAGAAGAATGGGTTGCAGTTGTTAAAAAAGGTAAAATTATGTTTGAAATTTCTGGAGTTGATGAAGCAACGGCTCGTGAAGCTTTAAGACTTGCTATGCATAAATTACCTATCAAATGTAAATTTGTAAAGAAAGAAAGTGGTGAGGCTAATGACTAATAAAGAAATCAGAGAATTAACTACTGAAGAAATTAATAAAAAAATTGAAGAATATACTGAAGAATTATTTAATTTACGTTTTAGCCAAGCTACTGGTAATCTAGAAAAACCATCTAGAATTAATGAATTAAGAAAATTGGTAGCACGTATGAAAACTATTTTGAGAGAACGTGAACTTGGTATTAAGGAGGGTAATTAATGGAACAAACTAAACATGAATTAGTTGGAAAAGTTGTAAGTGATAAAGCTGATAAAACGATTACAGTTTTAGTAGAAACTTATAAAAATGACCCAATTTATCATAAACGAGTTAAATATTCTAAAAAATATGCTGCTCATGATGAAAAAAATGAAGCTAAAGTTGGAGATAGAGTGCGTATAGTAGAAACTAGACCACTTTCTAAAAATAAACATTTCCGTTTAGTTGAAATAGTAGAAAAAGCAATTATTTTATAATTGAAACTGGGAGGAGGATCAATATATGATTCAACAAGAAAGCCGTTTAAAAGTTGCTGACAACTCTGGTGCACGTGAAGTAAGCGTTATTCGTGTATTAGGTGGAAGTAAAGTAAAATACGGAAATATTGGAGACACTGTAGTTGTAGCAGTTAAAAAAGCAACTCCTAACGGTACAGTAGCAAAAGGAAAAGTTGTAAAAGCTGTTATTGTTAGAAGTAAATTTGGTCTAAGAAGAGAAGACGGATCTTATATTAAATTTGATGACAATGCTTGTGTTATTATAAAAGATGATAAGAGCCCAGTTGGAACTCGTGTATTTGGACCAGTTGCACGTGAATTACGTGACAAAGATTTTATGAAAATTGTATCACTTGCTAAAGAAGTGTTATAGCTTTCGAAGGAGGATAACATGAAACTAAAAACTGGAGATAAAGTTGTTGTTATTACTGGTAAGAATAAAGGAAAAGAAGGAAAAATTACAAAAGTTTTGAAAAATGAAAACAGAGTAGTTGTAGAAGGTGTTAATATTGCTAAGAAGCATGTAAAACCTAATGGACAATCTGCTGGAAGTATTGTTGAAATGGAAATGCCAATTCATGCTTCAAACGTAATGATTGTTGATCCTAAAACTAATAAACGTACCAGAATAGGACATGAAATAAATAAAGATGGTAAGAAAATTAGAACTACTAAAAAGTCTAATTCTAACCTTGATTAATTGGAAGGAGGGTATATATGAACCGCCTAAAAGCAAAATATAATGAGGAAATCGTACCTAGTTTAAAAGAACAATTTAATTATACAAATGTTATGGAAGTGCCACGCTTAGAAAAAATCGTAGTTAACATGGGTGTTGGTGATGGAGCTTCTAATTCAAAATTATTAGAAGCAGCAGTAGCTGATCTAGAAGCTATTACTGGACAAAAAGCTGTAGTAACAAAAGCCAAAAAAGCAATTGCTGGATTTAAAATTAGAGAAGGTCAAGGAATTGGATGTAAAGTTACTTTAAGAGGAGAAAATATGTATAACTTCTTAGATAAGTTAGTTAGTATTACATTACCTCGTGTAAGAGACTTTAGAGGTATTTCTCCAAAATCATTCGATGGAAGAGGAAACTATACTTTAGGCTTAAAAGAACAACTAATATTCACTGAAATCGTATACGATAATGTTGTTAAAGTTCGTGGAATGGATATTGTATTTGTTACATCAGCTAAAACAAACGATGAAGCTTATGCTCTTTTAAAAGGTTTCGGTATGCCATTTAAGAAGTAACTTATTATAGGAGGATAGTATGGCTAAAAAAAGTATGATTGTTAAACAATCTAGAAAACAAAAATTTAAAGTACGTGAATATACTCGCTGTACAAGATGTGGTAGACCTCATTCAGTACTTAGAAAATATGGAATTTGTCGTATTTGCTTTAGAGAATTAGCTTATAAAGGACAAATACCTGGAATAAAAAAATCAAGTTGGTAAGATGAAGGGAGGATTATGATGACAGATCCAATTGCAGATATGCTTACAAGAATTCGTAATGCAAACCAAATGCGATATCTTGAAGTTGAAGTTCCCGCTTCAAAAATTAAGACAGAAATCGCAAGAATTTTAAAAGAAGAAGGTTTTATAGCTGACTATAAAATCAAAAAGAATAGTGTTCAAAATATAATCGTCCTAAATTTAAAATATGGACAAAACAAAGAACGTGTAATTACTGGATTAAAGAGAATTTCGAAACCAGGATTACGTGTATACGCTAAATCTGAAGAAGTTCCTAAAGTTTTGAATGGATTAGGAATTGCTATCGTTTCTACATCAAAAGGAATTATGACTGATAAAGATGCTAGAAAAGAATCTTTAGGTGGGGAAGTTTTAGCTTACATTTGGTAGAAAGGAAGATCGTATGAGCCGTATAGGTAATAGAAAATTAACAATACCTGAAAATGTTACAGTTGAAGTAAATGGAAACATTGTTTCAGTAAAAGGGCCTAAAGGTGAACTTTCTACTGAAATTCATGATAACATTACTGTATCTGTTGAAAACAATGAGGTTGTTGTTAATAGAACAAACGATAATTTTAAAAGTTTTCATGGTACAGCAAATGCCAATATTAAAAATATGATTATTGGTGTTACAGAAGGTTATGAAAAGAAATTAGAAGCTGTAGGTGTTGGATATCGTTTTAATGTTAGTGGAAACACTATTACAGTTAGTGCAGGATATTCTCATCCTGTAGTAGTAAAAGTTCCTGAAGGATTATCTGTAGAATCTCCAAGTAATACAGAATTGACAATCAAAGGAATTGATAAATGTCTTGTTGGTGAATTTGCTGCTAACATAAGAAAAATAAGACAACCAGAACCTTATAAAGGAAAAGGTATTCGTTATAAAGATGAATTTATTCGTCGTAAAGAAGGAAAGAAAGCAGCTTAATGTAATTTAAGTAAAGGAGAGTAAAATATGATTAAGAAAGTATCTCGCAATGATGTACGTAAGGCTAGACATGCACGTGTTAGAGAAAAAATCTCTGGTACTGCTAGTATTCCTAGATTAAACGTATTTAGATCAAATTTAAATATTTTTGCTCAAATTATTGATGATGAAAAAGGAATTACATTAGTAAGTGCTTCATCAATCGATAAAGAGTTAAAATTAGAAAATGGTGGAAATGCTCAAGCCGCAGTAAAAGTTGGAGAATTACTTGCTAAAAGAGCAAAAGAAGCTAAAATAAGTAAAGTAGTTTTTGATAGAGGTGGATACCTATATCATGGACGTGTAAAAGCTTTAGCAGAAGCTGCACGTGAAAACGGATTAGAATTCTAAGGAGGGTATTTATGGAGACTAAGAGAAGAGAACCACGCCCAAAACAATATGAAGAACAAGTTATTAATATTGGAAGAGTTACAAAAGTAACTAAAGGTGGTCGTCATTTCCGTTTCTCAGCAACAGTAGTTGTTGGAGATAGAAAAGGTAGAGTTGGTCTTGGTACTGGTAAAGCTAATGAAGTACCAGATGCAATTAAAAAAGCTGTATCAGCTGCCACTAAAAATGTAATTAAAGTATCCCTAGTTGATAATAGAACAATTTCTCAT